>JAQVVS010000124.1 GCA_028698865.1 Candidatus Altimarinota bacterium
GATTTTGCTGGCTTGCCGAGAGGGGAATGTCGTCGGGAATATCAACAAGTTTCAAAATATTCATATTTCTAAGCATGCGGAGCTTTGATTCGTTGATTCTTTGCAAATTGTATATCGAATACTCAGGCAAAAAGCTCCAACAAAAATCTTTGAGAGGGCAGGGGTGGGGATTTTTGCAATGTTTGCCGATTTCTACTGTGGGGGCGGAGGATTGGGCGATGAGTTTTATCGCTTTTGGGATATTTGCTTCGGCGGTGGATCTGTAGTTTTCGACTTGGGTGCTTATGTCTTCGATTTTGAAAAGTTTTTCAGGCTCGATTTCGCCATTTCTGATGTATTCGTTGTCTATGTGGACGAGATAGGTTTTGCCGATTTTGTAGCCGTCTCTTTCGAAAGCTATTTTTTGGAAACAGAGATCGGGGATGTGGAGGTCTTCTTTGAGTTCGGTGGAGGATTTTACTTCGTAGATATCCCAGCTTTTAGTTTTTGAGTTGTATTTGAAAATGTCGGCTCGGGCGAGCAGGTCTTTTGGCATTGCGGTGGCTTGGAAAATGAGGGTTTCGCCGTTTTCGATGAGGTTTTTTGTTTCGGCTTGGCCTTTTTGGAAGTTTTCTTCTACATCTGCTTCTTTGCCAAAAAGTTTTCTTGCCCAGTCTTCCACTTCGTAGCCTTGGGCAAACATAGCTTCGGATGTTTCAGATGGCGGCGGAATCAATTCTTTTTTGTTCTTTGCGATCCAAAGCAATTTCTGGCACTGGAGATACTGGATGTAGTTTGATTTGGTGAGCATGGGGGGAGGGAAAAGGAGGAAATTATTGTGACAATCATACCTTGCAGGGTTTTGAATTATCAAGTGGAGATGGGGGTGGGCGAAAGTGTTGTTGTAATTGTAACGACACTTTTTTTGGGCACTAGGGAGGCGCGGAAGGGGGATTTTGCTATTCAAAAATGGACTGAAATTTTTGCTGATTTATGATTTTTGGGCGAATAAATAACCTAAATATTTATGACGAACATGATTTTTGAAAAAATTAAGAAAATTAACGAATATGGGAAGGAATTTTGGAGTGCTCGAGATTTGATGGAGCCGTTGGGGTATATGGAATGGCGAAAATTCGAAGGAGCTATCGGAAGAGCAAAAGAGTCGTGTGGAAATAGTGGGCAGAAAATTGAAGATCATTTTGTCGGCGCCGACAAAATGATAAAAATCGCTCTAGGAACTGCAAAAGAAGCTGTTAGGAAACTGCAAGATTATCATCTTTCTCGCTATGCTTGTTATCTTATTGCTCAAAATGGGGATCCAAGAAAGCCTGAAATTGCCTTGGCTCAGACATATTTTGCGATTCAAACGAGGAGGCAGGAAGTGCAAGATCTTTTAATGGAGGATAGTAAAAGAGTTTTGCTGAGAGATGAGATTAAGGAAAGCAATAAGAATCTCTTTAAAACGGCCAAAAAAGCGGGGGTTAGAGATTACGCAACTTTTCAGGATTTTGGATATATGGGTCTTTATGGAGGGTTAAGGCAGAAGGAAATACATGTGAAAAAGAAATTGAAACCTGCTCAAAAGATTCTTGATCATATGGGGAGTGTAGAATTAGCTGCAAATCTCTTTCGAGCAACTCAAGTTGATGCGAAGATAAAAAAAGAAAATATAATTGGTGAAAATAAAGCGAATAAAACTCACTACGATGTTGGTAAAAAAGTCAGAAAAACGATTAAGGAAATAGGTGGAACCATGCCTGAAAAATTGCCATCAGTCGAGCATGTAAAAGAATCAAGGAAAAGACTGAAGAATCAGAGTGGCGTTTGTCTTAGCGAAACAGGAGAGGGTACTTATGAAGAGGACTAAAAAACCCGCTCTTTGTGGATCGGATTCTTTGTTGGCGTTTGGTTACAGCTTAAGCCGTGAGAGGGCGAACCCTCCAAACGCCGAGGTAAATGTAACAAATTTCTCCAGAGAAGTCAAAATGTGTTTTAGAGAAAGTGTCGTCGAAATAGTAACAACACTTTTTTTGGGCATGAGGAGGCGCGGAAAGGGTATTTTGCTATTCAAAAATGGACTGATTTTTTTGCTGATTTATGATTTGGGTATGACAAATCAAGATTTAAAAAAGGGAGAAATAATTATCTATAAGACTTCTGAAAATGAGGTTGAGTTGAGGGTGAAATTCCAAAAAGAATCTGTTTGGCTTAGGCAAAATGAGATCGCGATTTTATTTGGCAAAGAAAGGTCGGTTATTACAAAGCATATTAATAAAATTTTTACTGGCAATGAAGTAGATAAAAAAAGCAATGTGCAAAAAATGCACATTCCAGGTTCGGATAAATTGGTTGAGTTTTATAGCCTGGATGTTGTTTTGGCGATTGGTTATAGAACGAACTCTTCAAGAGCGATTCATTTTAGAAAGTGGGCGACCAAAGTTTTGAAGCAGTATTTGGTCAAAGGATTCGTGATTAACGAAAAACGCCTTTTAGAGGTGAAAAATAAATTTCATGAATTGCAGGAAGCAGTTTTATTTTTGCAAAAACAATCCAAAAGTGAACTTTTGAAAGGACAGGAAACGGAAATTCTTAGCTTGCTGGCGGATTATTCAAAAACACTTTGTCAAAATCTTGTAAAAAAAATGTAAAGTTTGACAATTTTCTTGAATGGGTGTAGGCTGAGGTTGGTTTTATAAAAAACAACCTATGAATAATTCAATCAATATCAAAAAACTTCGCAGTCAGTTTGGAGTCTC
>JAQVVS010000125.1 GCA_028698865.1 Candidatus Altimarinota bacterium
AGAAAATTGCGAAAATTATAAATTGATAGACCAATGCATCAACCTCAACGACGAAGGAAAATTCGCAAAAAGTTTTTATGGATTGCCAGAAGAATTGAAAATGATTAAAACAAATGTACCCACCAAAAACCCAATAATAAAAATTGTGAAACAAGACGAAAGTCCTTTCCAGATAATCACGAATCTAATCACAGAAAAAAAAGGAAACATCGCCATCGTCCTAAATTCAAAAAAACAAATCGAATTTTTTACTTTGAAACTCGGCCATTTAGCGCAAAAACTAAACATAAACATCATTTCACAACTCGTCGGCTCAATAGGAAAATTGGAAGAAAGATTTGCAAAATCACCGGAAAATTCCATCCTACTGATCACTCCAGCCGTTTGGGAAAGATTTCGTTATCACGAATTGGTAAAAACTTTGATAGTCGATAAAATCCCATTCGATCCGCCAGGAAACCTCTACCTCTCGGCCCTAAGTCAATCTTTCAAAAACCCTTTTATCGAATTTCAAGTTCCTCACTCGATGATGAATTTGAAAAAAATTCTAAATCAAATCACAGAAAGCGATGTGGAAATATACTTTTTGGATCCAAGATTTTATGAAAAAGATTATTGCGCTCCGATTCTAAAATTTTTAACTACTTCTTTTTAGAATTTTTAGCCAAATTTCCCAGCCATTCAACATTCCCCTCTTTTTTCATTTGGTCATAATATTTTTTATCAGCAGTCAAAAAAGTGGCATTCATTTCTTTCGCCAAAGAGTGATAAACGGCGTCGTAATAAGAAATCTTTTTGTTTTTAAACAAATAATCACTAGCATACATCAAAATTTCATCACTTGGATCGATTAAACTAAGATTCAAATTTTTCAATTTTTCATAAGCATATCCAATTCCATCAAAACTCTGATAAGCTCTGGAAATTATATTAAAAAACTCATAAATCAAAATGGTAGGCGCCAAAAGAGTCACTTCTCTTTTCAAATTCATATCAAGCAATTCATAAACAATCTGACTATATTCTTCAACAATAAAACCCTTTATTAAAACCGAATTATCAACCACCACGCATTGATGATAAAATTTATGCACCATATCTTATTTCCCTAAGGAGTGTTAATGAATCTTTGTTTGTGCGAAGAGGATTCGTTAAAGCGAATTTCTTCAAATCCTCAACAAAATCCGACGCCTCGTCCGCCAACTTTCTATCCAAATCCTTCTCCACCACCTCCGCGACATAACTACTCATTTTGTTTTGCCCAACACTCCTTCTCAACTTTTTCACAACAGCTTCAGGAAGAGATAAAGTGATCCTTTTGTAATGAATTTTTACAGGTCTAGCCATATTTTCAAAATTACAAATTACTTATGTAAGTATTATACATAAGAAACTCGGTGAAGTCAATAAAAAATACCGTTCGCCGTGGCGAATCATTCCCTCTTCATGTGTCAGTCCCCCTTCATGTGTCATTCCCGCGAAGGCGGGAATCTACAACATCCTTGTACCAAAAATCATAGATTCCGCATCCCTCATTCGGCCATCCAAAGGCGGGAATCTACCCTATCAACTTTTCCCACCACCATTTATTATTTTTGTACCAATCAATTGTATCCGAAAGAGTTTTTTCAAATTCAAAACGAGGCTTCCACCCAAGCTCATCACGAAGCTTTTTGGAATCAACAGAATACCGCCTATCATGCCCCAAACGATCCTCCACGTACTCAATCATTTCTTCCCCAACCCCAAAATTTTTCAAAATCATCTGAGTCAGCTCGATATTTGCCAATTCATGTCCAGAACCAATGTTGTAAACTTCGCCAATCTTCCCATTATGCAAAATCGCATCAATCGCCGAGCAATGGTCCTCCGTGTAAAGCCATTCGCGAACATTTTTCCCATCTCCGTACAAAGGAACTTTTTTCCCAGAAAGAAGATTTGTCACAAACAGCGGAATAACTTTTTCAGGATACTGATTTGGGCCGTAAACATTGCAAGAATGAGTAACAATCACAGGCACGCCATAAGTCACAAAATAAGCCCTGCAAAGATGGTCCGCACCCGCTTTTGAAGCGCTATAAGGACTGTTTGGCATAAAAGAACTCTCTTCGGTAAAAGCGCCGTCTTCCGTGCTCCCAAAAACCTCATCCGTACTAATCTGAACATATCTTTTGACGCCATATTTTTTCACCGCTTCAAGAAGCGTAAAAGTACCAAAAATATCGGTAGTGATAAAATCTCTCGGCCCAGTAATGGACCTGTCTACATGCGTTTCCGCCGCATAATTCAAAATCACATCAAAATTTTCCGCAGCAAAAAGCTCATCAACCGCTTTTTCATCAGCAATATCCCCTTTTACGAATTTGTAGCGAGAATTGTCATTCCCGCTTGTTCGCCGTGGCGAATCATTCCCGCGCCCTTTGTCATTCCCGCGGAGGCGGGAATCTACACCTTCTGTCCCCTCCACCCCCTTCAAATTATCCAAATTCCCTGCATAAGTCAGTTTATCAAAATTCACAACTTCATATTCCGGATATTTCCCCAAAATATAACGAATGAAATTTGACCCTATAAATCCGGCTCCACCAGTAACTAAAATTTTCATAGTAGTATGTCATTCCCGCGCCACCATTGGCGGCATAAACCCCGACGGGAATTTAATTAATTAAAATAAATCTCCATGCGATCC
>JAQVVS010000126.1 GCA_028698865.1 Candidatus Altimarinota bacterium
TTTGAGTATAAAAAACAGGGGAGTTAGGATTAGCACTCCCTGCCCCACACAAAGTTTTATCCTCGGCGGGCAAACTTTCCACATATGGCTGAAAATAGTGCTCATTCGCCGTCCCGCAAGCTGCAGTATCAGCTTGCTCAAACTCACACCTATAAACGATTCCTTCCCAGCTTTGCCCAGAGGAATCTGCGACGGGAACTAATCCTTCTAAAAAATTATCGAAACAAGAGGCCTCGTCTTTCCAGTATGTAGCTAGGCTCATACACTGGTTTTTCTTAGTGCAGGCATATTCTAAAGTCCCTGGGTAAAGATCATTAATAGCAGCACAGTCTGAATGAGAAGAACACTCTTTAATAAATTGACTGAGGCCATTTAGACACATATTATTGCCATGATTAGACAATGCATATCCTTCCCCAAATAATTTAGCACAGTCATCCTGAAGGCGCTCAGGTAATTTACACTCTCCATCGAGAGAGCACCAAATGTCAGGAGGGCAGTCAGTCGAACTTTTACATCCATCATCCACCTCCTCACATCCACTCCTATCCTCCTTTAGCGCACAGCTTTTGCATTCGCCATATTCCGGATATTCATCACTATCACAATTCAATTCCCCAAATTTTACCCAAGCCATTCCCTTTTGGGGAGTCCCAAATCCAGCAACATCCTTTGTGGCGGCATCGAATCCGCTTTCGTCACCTTTCAAAACAGCTATGGATAAAACAATATTCTTAATGGAATTTAGAGAGGTGGAGACATTCGTATTTTTACCTATCGGGACAAGCATCCATCCATTCAGACTCTTAACATAGCTTTCCAAGGCATTAAGGCCTTGGTTTGCCTTCTCCTTTTCGGAATCAGTAGGGAGGCTATTGACGACCGCATTTAAATCCTCCTTCGCGAATATTATATCCTTATAAATTGTCGTGTTATCCCTCGATAAAATCATAAACCCATGAAAAGCGGGGATCGTGTAAGTGCTACTCTCAGTACTTGTTATCGTAGTAGTGTCTTGATAAGGGCCTTTTGGATAGACATGCCAGCCTCTCGCTGCTGGATCATAATAAATAATAAGAATCTTATTCCCATTCATAGGCTTTATATAACTGATAATATCTCCAATTGTTAAATCTTTTATGGAATAAACATAATTAAATCCCTGTTTCAAATTTTTCAAATCAGCAGGCTTAGCTCCGTAATTAAGAGCTTTAAACTCGTAGGTATTCAGATTTCCCTTAAATTCAAAATATAATTCACTACTATCCACAGACCCCTTAAAGAGTTCTCCTCCGGTAGTGAGCTGAGGTGGCTGATCATCTCCATTTGAAAAATAATAATAAAAACCCGCTCCGGCAAGCACCAAAACAGCCGCCACAAAAATCAAAACGATTTTTGTAGAATCCTTTAAGTTTGAAAACATTTTCATATTTTTTGAAATTAAAAAAAATAACAAAAAAATTATCCCACATTTCTCCCAGAAAATTCAAACGGCATTCTATAAGCGTATTGCTTTTTCTTCGTAAAAACAGTATAATACACAGATAAAACAAAAAAACATGATAAAAAACATAAACAAAACAGCGATAATATTAGCGATGGGGATGTTTGCTCTCATTTTTTCCGCAAATTTCGTATTCGCAAACGACGAGCCTCCTTCATTGGAATTGCCGGCCGGTTTTTTCCAAGAAGAATCTTCACAAAATCCTCCTTCATTGGCGCTTCCTACAGAATTTTCGGAAGATCAAAACAATCCTCCGGTATTGGCTATAGCTTGTATAGACGGATACACGCTGGTTGGAAATCAATGTGTGCAAAATTCTCAGTCCGGAAATTCGGGATCAAATTCGGGATCTTATTCCGGAAGCGGCTCCAATTCTCAAGGAATGCTAAAAATCTCCGAAGCGAGCAATTTTCCGGTAGGATTTAATCCTCAAACATCTGAAACGGTAATTTCATACAAACTTTCAGGCACAGGTTTAATTACCGTGACAATCGTCGATAAAGCAGGAGTTTTAGTCGCGACACTCGCAGAAAACAAATCAACTACAGGAAACACTGTAAACAATATTTCTTGGAATGGGCTGAGCGACAAGACAAAGACAATAGTTTCTCCGGGAAAATATTTCTTTAAACTAACTTTAAAAACTTCTCAAAACGGATCTATCGTTGATACAAAAACAGGTGAAATCAACGTGATATACGGAACGGATTTTGAATTGGAAGGCGCAGGATTGGGAACGTTGGGTTCTACAAAGGGAACAGCTGGCTCGATTTCCGCCATGCACAATTCTCCTCCAAAAGAAACTTCCGGCACAGGCCCCGCGACAATGATTTACCTCACATTGCCGATTCTCGGATATCTTGGCTCCAGATTTATAATTCGCAAAAAGTAGATAAAAGAAAGCAGGGAAAAAATGATGAATTCTACATGAAACATTGTAAAAATCTTTCATGTTTGCGAGAATAAAAAAACATACAAATAAAATTTGAAATTATGAAAAATTCATTAAAGATCGGAATCTGTTTCGGGATTACATCGGGGATTATCACCACTCTGGGATTGATGACGGGGCTGAATTCGGGCACAAATTCGAAAGCCATAGTTTTGGGAGGAATTTTGACAATAGCGATAGCGGATTCTTTTTCGGATGCGCTGGGAATTCATGTT
>JAQVVS010000127.1 GCA_028698865.1 Candidatus Altimarinota bacterium
GATCTTTTTGGGAGTCTCGGAGCAAATGATGAACAATTGGATTTCCCTTATCTTTACACTATTGCGCGGGAAGGAATTGCTATAAAAAATCTGAGCGATGAAAAAAAAGATATTTTTCCTTTATTGGATTTTATTTTGGAACACGTAAATCCTGCCGTTGGTGACACTTCAAAACCTTTCCGAATGCAGCCTGCGTCTTTGCATTATGATAATTTCCTTGGAAGAATGGCTATTGGCAGAGTTTTTGAAGGAAAAATTTCCGATAATAAAAATGTTTGGGTAATCGGACATGACGGCGAAAAGCGACAAGCAAAAATTTCAAAAGTTTTTTCATATAAAGGGCTAAACCGCTTGGACGTGCCAGAAATTGAAGCTGGAGATATCGTCACCATTGCCGGAATTTCCGATATTGCTGTGGGAGAAACAATTACTACTGATGAAAATGCTGAACCTTTGCCGGCTATAAAAATTGATCCACCATCTTTGGAAATCGACTTCATGGTAAATAATTCACCATTTGCAGGAAAAGAAGGAAAATATGTAACAGGACGCCATTTAAAAGAGAGACTAAACAGAGAAATTGAAACTAATGTTGGATTAAAAATAGAAAATGTTCCGAATAGTGATGCTGTAAAAGTATATGGAAGAGGAGAAATGCATATTTCAGTTTTGATTGAGAATATGCGTCGCGAGGGATATGAATTGCAAATTTCCAGACCAAAAGTTTTGATGCGTGAAATAGACGGCAAAAAACATGAACCTATTGAGTATGCGATTGTGAATGTTCCTGATGAAATTGCCGGAAAAGTTATCGAAATACTTTCGACTCGTCATGGTAAAATGCAAAATCTAAAAGCTGAAAACGGACATACAACTTTGGAATTTCTTATTCCAACACGAGGACTTCTCGGGTTCAGATCACTTTTTATTACACTCACTCGTGGACAAGGTACTCTTTATCATTCTTTTGACCATTTTGGCCCTTATACAGGCTCCATGGGAAAAAGGAGCGTTGGATCGATGATTTCAGGGGAAACAGGCTCTTCTATGGCTTATTCACTTTGGAAACTACAAGAAAGAGGGCCTCTATTTATTCATCCAGCTACTGAAATTTACGAAGGAATGATTATCGGTGAACATTCTCATCCGCAAGACATCATCGTGAATGCTACAAAAAACAAACAACTTACGAATGTGCGAGCCTCCGGATCCGACGAAGCTCTGGCACTTACTCCGATTGAAGAAATGACTTTGGAACGAGCGATAGAATACATCAAAGATGACGAATATGTGGAAATCACTCCAAAAAATATTCGCATTCGCAAAAAACTTCTTACTGAAAATGAGAGGAAGAGAGAAAAGAGGTAATAATTCTTCAATAGGGTCCGCTCGCCTTCGTCGCTTATCTGAACCCAACGAGTTCTCGTCATCCGTCAGCCCTTCTCAGAGGAAATTCAGAGAGGGTGCAGATTTCGCTGAAACAAAGAAATTTTGAAATAAGCGTACATTATGCATTTGCTTCAATAGGGGCTCTGCTAAACTTTCTACAGAAAATTTTTTGCTTCGCAAAAGCATTTTCTTTGAAAGTTTTCCTGCGCTCCGCTTGTTTTCGCGGAGCTCAAACTCGCTTCGCTTCGGATCGCGAGCCTCGCTACTACTTGGAGCGGGTAACGGGAGTCGAACCCGTCTCTCAGCCTTGGGAAGGCTGCATAATACCGATATACTATACCCGCTTGTTGTGCGTTTGGGCGAGTAGATTTTAGCTTCACTTTACTTTGCGGTCAATTTTGAATTTTTTGTCGCCAACTGTCCGCATGCGGCATCGATGTCACGGCCGTAGCTGAATCTCTGGACCACATTTATTTTTCCTTTTTCCAAAACCCCTTTGAATTTTACAATATTTTCCGTCGTGGATGGCTGATATCTGGAAGCCGGAGAAGAATTGTACGGAATCAAATTGACTACACAGATGTATTTTTGTGCGAGCAGTATGAGCTTTCTAGCATCATCAATCGAGTCGTTCACCCCTTTTATCATGATGTATTCAAACATGATTTTGCGACGAGTTTTTTGCTGATAATAATTCAACGCATCGAGCACTTTTTCGAGTGGATATGATTTATTTACAGGCATCAATTTCGTGCGAATTTTTTCGTCTGCGGAATGAAGAGAAAGCGCCAAATTCACTTCCAAGTCCGCATCTGCAAATTTTCTTATTTTGTCCGGAATGCCTGAAGTGGAAATCGCAAAATGTCTCATTCCAAGATTTAAACTGTCTTTTTCGTGCAAGTATTTTATCGCCGCGAGCACATTTTCATAATTCAAAAAAGGCTCACCCATTCCCATAAAAACTATGTTTGTGATTTTTTCATTATGAGGTTTCAGAAGTCGCGCAAAGAAAAGAATTTGCTCGATAATTTCTGTAATTTCGAGATTTCTTTTGAATCCCATTTTGCCGGTTGCGCAAAAACTGCAATTCAACGGACAGCCAACTTGAGTAGAAACGCAAACCGTATTTCTGCCTTTGTGACGCATCAAAACGGCTTCGATATTTAGACCGTCATGGAGTGTGATGAGAGTTTTGGTGGTATTTCCGTCAGTTGATTTGGAAATTTTTGAATTTATATCGAGAGAGCATTCTTGGTTTAATCTTTCACGAAGATCTTTT
>JAQVVS010000128.1 GCA_028698865.1 Candidatus Altimarinota bacterium
GAAAACGCACAGTAACTTCTTTACCGAATAGGCGACTCAAAAATTCTTTCATAATTCCCTTCAAGTGCGCGAGAGAAATATCTTTGTCTATCAGCAATCCTTCCACTTGGTAGAAAGTGGTGTCGTGGCTGGCATCAGTAGCTTCGTATCGAAAAGTTCTTCCAGGAACGATCACGCGGAGTGGTGCGCCGTATTTTTCCATTGTGCGGACTTGCACGGGTGATGTATGTGTACGCAAAACCATTCTTCCGTAATCGCTGTCGTTTTTTTCTTGGATGAAAAAAGTGTCTTGCATGTCGCGAGCCGGATGATCTTTTGGAATGTTTAAACCTTCAAAATTGTAATATTCAGATTCTACCTCAGGGCCGTCCATAATAGAAAATCCCATTTGTGAAAAAATTCTTTCCACTTCTTCTTGGACTTGGGAAAGTGGATGAACGTGGCCTATTTCTTTGGTTTTTGATGGGATTGTTGTGTCAAAAAATTCTTTGGAAAGTTGGCGGGCAATTTCGGCGGATTCGATTTCATTTCGTTTGTGCGAAAAAGCGTCCTCTATTGTTGTTTTGGTCTTGTTTGCGAGAGGGCCTATAATCGGTTTTTGGTCTGAGGGAAGGGCTTTTAGGCTTTTCATTATGGCGGTGAGAAGTCCTTCTTTTCTGCCGAGATATTTGGTCTCTATGGGTTCGAGTTCGGCTAAAGACTGGACTTTTTCAAGTTCCTTTAGCGCTTGGTCTTCCAGATTTTTTAGTTCTTTTTCCATTTGTTATTTCAGAATTCTACGGGCTTAAATGTAAAGGTTTTCCAAGGCTTTTTCAAGGAGATGTAAATTTGAGCGCTTGCAAATTGTGCAAATTCGATATATACTTATTATGCAATTTATATAAATTATATAATTATATAATTATATAATCATGATTACAACTTTAAAACTTTTTGGAACAGGGCAGATAACTATTCCAAAAGCCTGGAGAGAAAAATATAAAACGAATCAATTTGTGGCGCAGGAAACGCCTCATGGACTTTTGATAAAGCCTTTGGTTGATGAATTTTTTTATGAAGATGGCTCGGATTATTTTGGTTTGAATTTTCCTTTGGGAATTGAGGCAAAAGAGTTAGCCGCTAAATTAAAGAAAGCTAATGGAAAGATATAAAAAATTTTTGAGCAAATTGCCGGTGGATTTGAGAGAAAAGCTTATTCTAGTTGTTTGTAAAATTGCTGAAAATGATCTTGTCGGATTGGACCTAAAACTTCTCCAGTCTAATTATAAAATCTATCGTTGCAGAGTCGGGAAGGTCAGGATTTTGTTTCAAGTGGCGAAATTCGGGAACAAGGTTTTGGATATCGGATTTAGAGGAGACGTCTATAAAGGGCTTTCATAACTAGAATTCAAGGCCACCTTGTTGACTCGGCCAAGGCTCGGTGGTATAATATCACTTGAGTTTAGCTTTAAATATTATGAGTTCATTTCCAGAATCACAAAAGGAATCACAAAAGCCTAGTCGTCGCCCGCTTTATATTGTTCAGCCCTCTGCTCCCTCTCCTGCAATTGAGGAGCACAGCGGATCTGTGAGGGATGGCGTTAAGAGCGTTTTGGAATCTATCCCGGAAGGAGAAATTGTCGCTAAATTAAATGAAGTTATCAAGAGGATGGGGAAATCTTTTATGATTGGAGCGCCGGTGTCGTATTCGGAGTTTGGCGATGGAAAACTTTTTGTTTTACTTAATAAGGTAAAGCCTGAGATTTCTGATCAGTTGAAAACAGCTGGATTTATAGAGAGTGTTATTGTAAGTCCGGGAGGGCGGGCTACTTGGATTATTGGAAAAGAGCATCAAGATAAAATTAATCGATATTTGAGAGGAGAAGGGGTTAATTAAAATGTTTTTTACAAAAAAAAAGACCCAATCGGTTTCCCTCTCAGGTCTTTTTAATAGTTTTTGATAAATCAAAGACTATCTAACTGCATCCTTCAAAGATTTTCCAGCTTTGAAAGCAGGAAGCTTCATTGCAGGGATCTTGATCTTTTGGCTTGGGTTTCTTGGGTTAACACCTGTGCGAGCTGCTCTCTTTGAGAGTCTGAATGTTCCGAACCCTGTAATTGTCACATTTTCACCTTTTTTAAGGCTTTTTGTGATCTGTCCTAGAACTGATTCTAGAACTTCCCCAGCAGCTTTCTTTGTAACTCCAGCGGCTTGTGCAGCTGTTGCTACTAGATCTTGCTTTGTCATAGTAGATTTGGTTATGAAATATTTAATTAAGGAAAAATAAAATAGTGATTTGCTCGAAAAGCCTAGCGGTATTATATGGCTTTGCAATTCGAAATCAAGCAATTTAAATATTGACAACCCTTGTTTTATGCCAAATTCGGGGGTTTTTTGGTTGAAAAAAGTGATTTTTTGCCTGCGTAAAGCCATTTGCAAAATTTGTTGCAAACAGTTTTAATATGTTTCGTTATCTACAAGCCATTTTCTTTAGATATTAAAAGAACTTTTTGACAAGAGCTCAAAGACCAATAAGAATGGTATGGCAAAATCAACTCAATTTAAACTCAATCCTATGTCTGAAAATTTGGTTATAGTGGAGTCCCCCGCAAAAGCGAAGACTATTTCGAGGTTTCTGGGAAAGGCTTATAAGGTATTGGCTTCCATGGGGCATATCGCTGATTT
>JAQVVS010000029.1:0-1424 GCA_028698865.1 Candidatus Altimarinota bacterium
TTGAGCAACGAAAATGCCATCAATATTATCAGGCTGTTCACGACCAATTTGTCCTTCAAGGTAAGAAACAACATCATCATTTACAACATTTAAATTCTTTCTCTTGCACTCATCCACCATAGCGGAATCTGTTTCAACTCCAAAAGCTCCAGCTCCATTTTTGTGAAGAAGTTCAATAAATTCACCTCGACCACATCCAATATCCATAACATTTTTACATTCATGGAAAAAACGTAAATATTGGCGCTGACGACCAAGAATTTCCTTCTGATCTCCACGAAATTGATCTTCAAATTTCTTATAATCAATATTAAGAGAAGGATATTGAAGATCTTTTTTAGCTATTTCAATTTTACCTTCAACATCTTTCTTTAATTCCTCCTCTGCGCCCTTTTGCCTATCAGCCACACTCTGTAAATCTTCCTCTATCCCCTTTTGCCTATCAGCCATCTCCTGCAAACCTTTTGAAAACCTGTTAAACAGCCTAACAACCTTGATATTAAAAGATTCCTGAGAAACAACTAGCCGATCAATAAAAATTTTAATAGCCAAAAACAACTTACTGATAATTTTATTTACAATTTTCCCGAAAAATCCTTTACGATGAGTAGTAACAAAATTATATTTATCAGTTAACGAATAATTTCGATTAATATAAGACAAATTATCACAAATATTTTCCTCATCCCATGGAGAATTAGTATCGTCAAAATCGCTATTATCTAAAGGAATATCCTTAATATTAATTGATGAAAGTTTTTTAATATCCTCCTCTAATTCCCTATTTCTAGCTCTTTTTTTTATATCACTCATTATTAACAAAACATCAACTTTTTCAGAAGATTTAACAGTTATCTTTTTATTCTTTTTTCCCATCTATAAAATTTATTATTTATTCAATCTCTCCAAATCCTTCTCCACCATCATTTTCACCAACTCCTCAAACTTTACCTTTGGCTCCCATCCCAAGTCCTCTCTCGCTTTATCGCTCCCTCCCTGCAACACATGCAATTCCGAAGGCCTCATATACCTCTCATCAGCAACAACATATTTTTCCCAATCCTCAATCCCCACAACTCCAAATGCCTCTCTGCAAAAATCTCTAACGGAATGAGTTTCTCCGGTAGAAATAACATAATTATCAGGATTTTCCTTCTGCATCATCAGCCACATTGCCTCCACGTAGTCCCCCGCAAATCCCCAATCTCTCTTTGCATCCAAATTTCCCAAACTTAATTTATCCGCCAATCCAAGTTTTATCCTCGCAACTCCATCACTTATTTTCCTGGTCACAAACTCAATCCCTCTCAACGGAGATTCATGATTGAACAAAATCCCACAACAAGTAAACATTCCATAACTATCCTTATAATTCACAGCAATCCAATGAGCAAAAAGCTTGGAAATTGCATAAGGACTCGTCG
>JAQVVS010000029.1:1434-10695 GCA_028698865.1 Candidatus Altimarinota bacterium
CGTCGGATGCAAAGGCGTATCCTCATCTTTCACGTCTTGTCCCTTGCTATTCCCATACATTTCCGAACTCGAAGCCTGATAAAACTTTGCTTTCGGAGCAAAATCTTTCACGGCATTTAATATCCGAATAACACCCACCGCATCTACTTCCGCAGTCAAAATAGGCTGTTTCCAAGATGTAGCCACAAAACTCTGTGCCGCAAGATTATAAACCTCATCCGGCTGAGAAATTTTCACAGCATTGTTCAAAGATTCCTGATCCATAAGATCCCCATCAATATATTCGATTTTATCTGTTATCTTAAGCTCATCCAGTCGCCAAAAATTTGGAGTGGAAAGCCTTCTCACAAGCCCATAGACCTTATAACCCTTATCGAGCAACAACTTTGCCAAATAAGCTCCATCTTGCCCCGTAATTCCTGTAATTAATGCGCTTTTCATATGTTAAATTTTAAGTCTCCAGTAGTTTAGTAAATCTTCTATTGTTCTGTCTATAGAATAATCTGGTTCCCAGCGGGTATCATTAACGATTTTTGATATATCAGCAACCAGTTCAACTATCTCAATTGGCCTCATTTTAGAAGGATCTTGTTTGACCTCTATTTTAATACCGGACAAATCAATAATTTTATTTAATAATTCGGCTAAATTGTACCCTTTTCCGCTCCCAACATTGTAAACTTCTCCTTTTTTTCCTTTTTGTAATAATAAATAATAAGCCTTTACCACATCTCTCACATCGGAAAAATCCCTAACAACATCCAGATTACCAGTAAAAATGATCGAATCTTTAATCCCCTTCTCTATTTCAACAACTTGCTTCACAAAATCAGGCAAAACAAATATTTCCGGCTGACCGGGCCCGGTATGATTGAAGCTTCGAGATACAACAATAAACAAATCCTTAAATTCATCTATCAATTTTTCTTGAGCTATTCTTGATATTGAATAAGGAGAAGTCTCAACTAAATCCTGATACTCATTGATTGGGATTTTATTCGGTTTCCCATAAACATCCGCCGAACTAACAATCAAAACCTTCGATTCGGGACAAAATTTCCGCACAGCCTCCAGCAAATTTTTAGTCCCTCCTACATTGATTTTCATAGTCAATTCCGGTTCATCAAAACTTTTTTTCACAGAACTAAACCCTGCCAAATGATAAATTTCATCAGGCATCACCTGCTTAACAACACTCTCCACAAAATCAACATCACAGATATCCCCACAAAAAACACTCTCCAACTTCTCAGGATTATTTCTATCCAACCCAAAAACCTCATATCCATGAGATTCAAGCTCCTTTTTTAGATACGGCCCCACAAATCCTGTAGAACCTGTTATAAGTGCTTTCATGAATCAAATTTAAAATCTAATTTGGCAAACCCATCATCCCTTGTTGAATTTATAACAGTAAAATAAAAACCCTTATCCTTCCAATCATAAGCCTGCCCTTCCCTGGAATGAAACGCCACCGTCATGGCATAACTCCCAGACAATAAATTCAAAGAATCAGTCTTGAAATCCACATATCCACTCTTCTTTAAATCAATTTTTTTCTCCTGCAAAAATGAATTTGTACCATAAATATGAGTTCCATCATCTTTATAAATCGCTATCCCACAAACAACAGATGCCACATTTTTATTTTTCTTATAATGAATTCTAAAAGTTATCGGATCACCGGAAATAAATTTTTCATTATTCTTCCCATGTCGATCCAGATATTCAACTTTTGTAATTTCTACTTCTTTATCACCGGAATGAACTGTCGATGCAGTAACCTCTTGTTTAGCCACCTCTTGTTTAACTTCCTCGGCCTTATATTCTTCCTCCCTATCTTCATAAATATATTTATCTATAACATCACTCGGAGTCCCGATAGCCATAACTTTTCCGCCTTTTACATACAAAACCCTATCGCAAAACTGTCGCACAGCCGAAAGATCATGAGTAACAAACACGATAGTCTGCTTCTTTGCCTTCAATTCTCTGAATTTTTCCATACATTTTCTGGAAAATTCCGCATCTCCCACAGCAAGAACCTCATCCAATAAAAAAACGTCCGCTCCAGCCTGAATAGCGACAGAAAAAGCCAATCTAACCTGCATTCCCGAAGAATAATTTTTTAATTTCTGATCCATAAATCTTTCCAATTCCGCAAACTTCACAATCTCATCATATTTTTGCTCAAGCTGTTTCTGAGTTAATCCCAAAATTGTTCCATTCAAAAAAACATTTTCTCTGCCTGAAAGTTCATTATTAAACCCCACTCCAAGCTCCAAAAAAGGCGCAACACTTCCCTTCACCTCAACTTTTCCCTTAGTGGGAGAATAAATCCCTGCCAACATTTTTAACAAAGTAGACTTCCCGCTCCCATTTCGACCAATAATCCCAAAAAATTCACCCTCATTAACAGAAAAAGACAGATCCTCAATAGCGTTAAACGTTTCGTAAGTATTTGGCCTAAAAAGATTCACAAAATTTTCCCTTACCGAATCTCTCCTCTCATGCGGAATGATAAATTCCTTATACAAATTTTTTACTTCAATGATTGGCATTATAATTTTTCAGCGATATTACGAGATAATTTGGAAAAAACCAAAAGCCCGATTGCAAAAATCAACAAAATTCCCGTTAACAAATACACAGATCCGTAAAGAGAAGGAAGCGTCCCGTCCATCATAAGCACTCTGGAATATTGAATCAACCCAGTAACAGGATTCAAAAACAAATAAAATAAATATTTCTCGGGAACTAAAGTAATAGGATAAATAATCGGAGTCAGAAAGAATCCTGCCTGCAACAACACCTCCCATATTTGAACAATGTCCCTGTACCGTACCTGCAAAACACTAAGAAAAAGCGAAAGCCCCAAAACAAATATATACGAGAAAATCAAATAAAGAGGAACGAGCAACATCGTAAAATGAAAAGACAAATCGCTGAAACCATAAAACACAAAAAATATCAGAATATTCAAACACAAAGTCATAAAAGCAGTCAAAGTGGAGGCCACCACAATCAAAATTCTGGGAAAATAAATTTTCTTAATCATTTCGCCCTTTCCCAAAAGCGAAGAAAGCCCGGCCATAGTACCTTCAGCGAAAAAATTCCAAATAATAATCCCGAGAAGAAGATACAATTGAAAATTCGGCACATCCCACTTCATCAAAACAGAAAAAACAATATACAAAACCAGAAACATGAGTAAAGGCTTAAGCAAAGCCCAAATATATCCAAAAACTGAACCATTGTATCTCATCTTGAAATCAGTTTTCGCTATCACCCAAAGCAAATGCCAATAATTATTTCGTTTCATAAAATATTCTAAAAAAACGGACTTATTTTACACCTTTCACTATGTTTTTCATAATGATAAAATCCGAATACATAAAAATATAACATGCACATTCTCTTTCTCGCAGATACAATCGACAACCAAAACGCAGGTGTACACTTTTACACAAAACACCTGATTCAAGCTCTATTAAAATTAGACAAAAAAAACAGATATTCGTTCATTCATCAGAAAGAAAATGTTTTTTTTAAAGACACTGAACATTACATAATTCCAAGCTCAAAAGGATTAGGAAAAGAAAGCTACAGAAGAATTTTTAAAATTCCAAAATTAATAAAAAAATTGAAACCGGATATAGTTGTAGAACCAGCGCACATCGGGCCATTCAATATACCAAAAAGCATCAAGCGAGTAACGATAATATACGACCTAACCCCAATTATTTTTTCCAAATTTCATATAAAAAGAAGCTGGGTAATTCATAAACTCTTATTGGGAAAAGTAATAAGAAATGCATCTCTGCTCATTGCCATATCTGAAAACACAAAAAATGACATACTAAAATTATATAAAACAAATGCAAAAATTGAAGGAATTTATCCCGGAATTTCAGCACCAAATCTGGTAACTCCGGAACTAAAAGAGGCGGGCCTTTCTCAAATCAAATCTCCATATCTTCTATATGTAGGGACAATCGAGCCTCGCAAAAATCTAAACCTTTTGGTAGATGCCTTTCTGGAATTAAAATCTGAGCACAATTTGCCACATTCACTCGTTTTGGCGGGCGGAATAGGATGGAAGATAAAACCCCTCTTAAATCGGCTTAAAAATCACCAAAAAGACATCATTTTGACAGGATATATTACGGAAGAACAAAAAGCCTCACTATACAAACATGCGGATACGTTAATCTACCCTTCACTATATGAAGGATTTGGACTTCCCCCACTCGAAGCGATGAGTTATGGGATTCCGGTAATTTGTTCAACGGGAGGAAGTCTGAAAGAAATTTTTTCAAATCATGCACTTATGTTCGAACCGAATGACAAAGAAACTTTAAAAAAGCATATATTATCTGTCATTCCCGTGCCTTCTGTCATTCCCGCGAAAGCGGGAATCTATGGCAAATCGGTGCGGGAATGTATAGATTCCCGCTTTCGCGGGAATGACACGGAAAGAGAGACTGACTCATTCCGCCAATCCCTCATCAAAAACGGCCTCGCCTACTCCAAAACCTTCACATGGGAAAAAACAGCAGAAGAAACAATAAAAGCTTTTGAAGAAATTACTCCCACACACTCCTTCTCCCTCTCAAAATAATTTCCACAAAATAATTCCAATAAGTAGGAACGAAGCTTTTTTGCAACTTCAAAACATGCCAAGCTGAAACCCTTCTTTGCATCATAACACTCTTTCTCTTTTTCCTCACCTTGGAAAAATTGGCAATAAAAGAGCCATGAGCGTGTACAAAACTAAAAGCAACTCTCCATTTCAAAAATATAAAACTTCCCAAAATCAAAACCAAAGCCCTGATCAAAACAAATGGCAAATTTAAAATCAATACAAGCATTGGCAAATTACAATAATAAGCTTTCAAAGAGTTATAACGAGCCATGACATTAAATTTGTGATTTCTTACCTTATTCGTAGAAACACTCACCTTATGATAAATTTTCGATCTGTGCGCGTACCAACATTTCCAGCCCGCACACACCGCCCTCAAAGACAAATCGCTGTCTTCGGAATACAGAAAAAAGTCCTCATCAAAAAGCCCAATTTCCTTCAACATATCAACCCGCAGAAGCATCGCCGCCCCGCACACCCCGAGAAGCTCCTCATCATCCATAAGCTCGCTGGAATGCTTTCCACGGCCTCTCGCAACGACTTCTCCAGAATCAAGCAAAGTCAACCCGGCACTCTCCACAGTCTCTCTCTGCGAAAAATAAAACGACTTGGACGCCACGCTCCCAATACGATCATCGCCCTCTGCGATTCTCACAGCTTCCTCCATAAAATCAGGCTCAACTTCGGTATCGTTATTCAATAAATAAACATATTTGCTCAATCCCTCGGCAAGAACAATTTCCATCCCCCGATTGCATCCTCCGGCAAACCCATCATTCTTTTTATTATCAATGAAACGGAAAACCGTCGTTCCCTGTGGCGAATCATTCCCGTGCTCTCTGTCATTCCCGTGTAGGCGGGAATCTACGTCATCGTTGTCATTCCCGTGCTCTCTGTCATTCCCGCGTAGGCGGGAATCTACCCCCCTAAAAACATCCATCTCAGCCAAGTCAGCAGGATCCGTCCCATTTGGCGACCCATTATCAATCAAAATCACTTCCAAATTCGGATAAGTGCATTTTTCCAAAGATTTAATACAATTTACGGTATCAGTAAGCCCATTGTAATTCAGAATAACAATCGAAACCCTAGGCCAATTCTCACCCGAACCAACACTATTCTTCATGAAAATTCACTTAAAAAGTACTTTTTTAGCTTTCGCAAAAACTCCACTGACAAATTCAAAATACTCATTTGCCTCCTTTTCGCTAATAATAACCCCATCTCCATACAAATCTTGATTCCTTTTCACTCGCATAACATCCGCAAAAACTTTAATTTCCTTATCTTTCAAAATATTCGACAAAGTTTCAAGAATTTTTATATGATGTCCAGCCCTGCTTTTCACCTTGTATCCACTGGAAACGCAAACGGTAATGCCAAGCTTAATCAAAGCATCATAAGAAAATTTAAAGGTAACTTCCGGCACCTTTACGGATTCGGCAATTCTCAAATTGTGCTCGGCCGACTTGAAATATCGCCCAATCTGTTCATCAGGATAATCCATTTTCACAAAGAATTGTTCATCAAAATTTATCATAAAGCTCGCCAATTATACCAATTTAATTATCGATTCGGAAAAGATTTTCTCAATAAAAAAATCTTTCGCTTTTTTACGCTTTTCAAGCTCAGAAACAGACATATTTACAACATTTATCTCTCTGCCAATATTCTTCATAATCTTGACAATAGCTCTTTGGACATCCAAAACGGACTGATCTCCTACCACTAATACATCGATATCACTACCGGCATCCATTTTATTTTTAGCATAAGATCCAAAAATATAGACCTCAGCAACCCCGTCTATCCTCTTCAAAGCGTCTTTCAAAAGAAATTCCACTCCAACAGTCTTAAACACAATACCTTTATACTCATTTAGAAGAGAAAATCCTTTATTCAAAGAATAATACCGCTCTTGCCCTCGCGTCTCACTCTTTAAAAGCCCTTCCCCCTCAAGCTCTTTCAATTTAGTACCAAGATTTTTAGGATCAACTTCAAACATTTTTGCCAATTCGCGAACATACCTCTCCTCATCCTGATTGAGAAAGAAGTAATTTAAAAGTTTTTGCGTAATTAACGAACGAAGTGAAACCATAAGGTATATTTTTACCACAGCCATGGTAATACCTTACCGCGAAGATAGCAAGACAAAAATAAAGAGGCCGATCTTTCGACCAGCCTCTCTCATAAACTCTACATGTCATTCCTATCTCTATCATTCCCTCTTTTTCTGTCATTCCCGCGCAGGCGGGAATCTATGTTCTATGTTCTCAATTCACTTCCTACAATCCCAACACATATCCAATCATTGCTCCAGCTTGTACTCTTGTCACGTCTTTTCCTCCTTTAGCATATCTTTTTCCATTTTCCACAGCTCCCTTTAATAACCCTTTATTAGCAGCCAAATTCATATATCCAGCATACCAAACGGTCGTAGGAACATCATCAAAATATGTTGTTGTCCCTGCCAAAAGAGTATTCCATTCCGCAACAACAGCAGGATTGAGCTTCATGTAAGCTTCAACCACCATTTTAAAGAATTGAGCTCTAGTAACAGTTCCCGCAGGATCAAAATTTGCAGGAGTTTTTCCTTGAACGATTCCATTATCCTTCAAATAAGAAACTGCCGCCGCATAATAAGCGTCATTTGGAACATCCATGAATGAAGGAGTCGTAACGACAGCCTTCTCATCACAGCCCATATATCTGCAAATTACTGTAGCCGCCATTCCTCTAGTCATATTTCCTTCCATATCAAAAACTCTTTCTCCATTAACAGTTTTTCCTTGGAAAAGACCCAAGTCCAACATTTGCTGTACAACAGCATATCTCCAATCCGAAGTCACCAAAGTCAAAAGATCTTTGAACTCAGAAACCTTCTCAGGAGTGCCTTCTGCAACTACAGCAGCCTTTTTATAAGATCCTCCACTTGATCCACCTCCAGCAGGAGAATCGTCGTCATCATCATCCGATGCCCCACCAGCTCCAGCAGCAAAATCAGTAAAGTGAGTCGTAGCTACATAAACATAATCATCATCATAAGTATAACAATGAGCCTCATCATCTATGTTCAAACTAGTAATATAAGCCCCAGTGGAATCATATTCAGAAAGATCACCTTCCTCTCCTTCATCACCAGTAAACTGGTCCGTAGTACAAGCGCTTACTTCATACTCCGCCACCCCAATATAAACTTTCACCAATCCCCCATCAAACCCACTATAAGGAACCTTCACAAGAACCGGAGCAGTCAAATAAATATCACCATCATAATCTCCCTTATCAATAGTAACCACAACAGCGCCCTCCTCAAACTCATCAGACGCCGTTCCTTCTTCTACATTTATCGTCCCATCCCAACCTTCTCCTCCAGTCATCACGAGGCCTGCTGGCAAACTCACAGAAGCATCAAACCCTGCAGCCGCCTCTAAAGTAATCGCCACAGGCAACGCCTCTGTCTCTCCATCCGTAGCAAGCAACTTAAACTCTCCATAACTCTCTCCTAACCCAATACCAAATTTATCATATTCCGAACCTTCCATCCATTCCCCAGCGAAACTATTAAAATAATCATATCCATACCCAAATCCATATCCATATCCAGGCTCAAGACCATCCTCTCCAGCAAAAATTCCATACCCATATCCATACAAATAATCATCAGTATCTCCCGAAAAAGCTGGGTTAGTCCTGAAAAAGAAATAAAAATCCGCCTCGAGAGCCGCCTCCACCGCACTATTCAATAAGTTCTCAGTAGCCAACCAATGAGTCTCATCATTATACCCAAACTCCTGATACTCTGGCGCCACATCAGCAAAAACCATCGGTGCCATAGTAGCCATCATCACAGCCACCATCAACAAGGCGAGAATTTTCTTCCCACCTCCACATCCTCCACCGAGAATGCTTAACAACTTTTTCATAAGCGTTAGTGTTAAAATTTTTAAATAAATATTTATATATAAAATGCATTTAACATGCTTTATAATTATACATGAACCTGCGAGAAAACAAAATACATTTCCACATACTGTAAAGTTAAATTCGTTCTCACAAAATTAAAAAAATGAAAATCGCAATCATCGCAGACCCCATAGACATGCAAACAGCCGGCATTCACTTTTACACAAAACGACTTGTTGAAGCGCTATTGAAACAAAAATCCGGAGACGAATATATATTTATTCATCCGAAAGAAAATCCGTTTTTTGAAAAAACAACTCACTATATTCTTCCACGAAAAAAACATATTCCGGGTTATGAAACATATCGCAGGTGGATAAAAATTCCATCCCTTCTGAAAAAAATAAATCCCGACATCGTAATCGAAACTTCACACATCGGCCCTTTTCGCATTCCGAAAAATTCAAAAAAAGTCACCATAATACACGACCTGACTCCGATAATTTTTCCGCAATTCCACATAAGAAAAAGTGTAATAATTCACAAGCTCACCCTCCCCCATATATTTAAAACCGCAGACCTAATCGTCACTCCTTCCGAAAACACAAAAACCGACATCCTTCGCCTATACAAAACAAAAAACAACATCGCGGTAATCCACGAAGGAATAGATCCTCCTCTCACAAAATCACTTGCCCCAATAATTCCTC
>JAQVVS010000129.1 GCA_028698865.1 Candidatus Altimarinota bacterium
AGAAGTTACTTACTAACTTTGAGAATCATCACCTCAGTAAGGACAGAGAGAGGTACAAGTATTTGTTTTAATATGACTTGTGATGTCCCCTCTCTGTCCCGACTAAAGTCGGGAGGAATTTTTTGTTTTTGTTTTTTAAGGAACTTTTTTGTTTTTGTTTCTGTTGAAATCATGTCAGTATAGCAATCAATCAAAATTTGTCAAAAAACTATAATAGCGCTCAGCCATGAAATATTGTAGAATAATAAAGTTGCTCACTGAAAGCCCCTGCGCAAAGCCATTAATCAGCAGGACATAAAAGACCCATTCGTTTGACAAAAAAACAATTGTATTATAGACTCCTCCCTCTTCAACAAATTATTTTAAATAAAAAATATTATATGGCACCCAAAAATCCAAACTCATACAGCGACAATCAAACGACCAGCCCAGAAGTAAAAAGATTCCTTGAATACAGGAGAAAAATAAAAAAAGAAAATGAATCAAAAAAAAACCAAAAAATAAAAAGAGAAGCCCTTGATAACGGAAGGCCAGCCACTCCCGAAGAAATCACAAATGTAATAAATCGTTGCTCAAGCGAAATAAGAATAGCTATTTTAACGGAATTCCTTAAGGGAAATGCCCGCGCAACCAGGGCATCTATTAAGGCGGCATGCGAATATAATCCAATAGGAGGCAATGTGGGAGATTTAAACAGCATGTTAATAAGACATGGCCTGATAATCTGCGCAGAGGACGAGATTCCATACACAAATGAAGACCAAGAACTTTTCCTAATGGCCATAAACAATAAAAAAACAGAATAAATAAACAAAACAAATCATAACCTATTGGATAAATTTTAGGTTTAAGATAGAGTGCAGGCATGTTTGTTTCATTGGATTTGGAAACCACAGGCATCGACCCCACAAAAAATCGAATAATTGAATTCGGAGCGATTAAATTTGATCTTGAAGGCCACACGGAAAAAACCTCTTTCCTGATAAATCCGGGAATCGCTCTTCCACAAATCATCACTCACATCACAAACATAACCGATGATGATTTAAAAAATCAGCCTCCACTCACAGAAAAAATTGAAGAAATAAAAGAATTTATCGGGGATTTGCCGATTATCGGACACAACATACAATTTGACACATCCTTTCTCAAAGCCGCCGGCATAGAATTAAAAAATCAAGAATACGATACTTTCGGCTTGGCAGGCATCCTCTTGCCAAATCTCCCCTCCTACAGTTTGGAAATTTTAAGCGATGTTTTAGACCTTCAACACAAAGAAAAACATCGAGCGCTAGACGACTCCATCGCCGCAATGGAACTTTTCATAAAACTGATTCGCAAATTTGAATCATTATCAAAAGAAACAATCGAAGAAATCCAAGAAATAGCAAAAAAATCAAACTGGAAACTAAAAGATTTCATCCTCTCTCTCTCTCCAAAAGAGTTCAAAGAACCACTCATCCACACTCCAAAATCTTTTGAGAGCAAACCGGAAAACGAAGAAATCGCAAAAACAATCACAAATTCCCCCTCCGCTTTATTTGAAATAGCTCCACCATACGACGAATTGATCCCGTCCCTACTAAAATTCGCCTCAAAAAATTCATATATCTGCCTAGATTACGAACTTTTCAATTCTTTAGCGCCATCAATTCCTGAAGAAATCGCACAACTCGACACTCCAAAAAATTACATTTCCCAAAAAAGACTTTCCGAATTAAAAAATAAAACATTTTTGGAAGAATACGAAGCCACCGCTTTAATCAAATTTTTAATCTGGATCAAAACGACAAAAACCGGACTTTTACGAGAAGTAAGCCTTTTCGGAGTAGAAAAAAGCGTAATATATCAAGTGAGCTCGGATCCTGAATTAACAGACATATCGCAAGAACCATTCGTCCAAAAAGCCCTCCAAAAAGACCAAACCTCACCGGCAATATGCAGTTTCGAATATTTGATGGATAAATCCTCCAAAAAAATAAGAGACTTAATCCTCATAGACTTTGAAAGATTTACAAAATCGCTTTTTTCAAAACACTCCCTACATATAAATCCGGAATCCTTACTTTATCCTTTAAACAGCCTAAAAGAATCTACTCCGGAAAACAAAACAATCGAATCCTTGATAGGAAAATCATCCATTTTGTTCGGCCTTCTCGGACTGATTTTTGAAAAATACAACAATCAAGATTCATACAATCCGCGAATGATCCTAACTCCAGAAATTCAAAACACAAAAGAATGGCAAGACGCAAACGCAAGCCTAAACAACCTGATTTCAATATCACAAGAATTGGGAGAAATTTTGGGACCGAAAACCCAAGGACATCTTCATAAATGGAAAAAGAAATTGATTGAATTGAAAAGTATTTTTGAAAATCCAGATCTTTACAAATTTCTCATTTTTATAGAAATAGATTGGAACAAAAATTGCACACTTCAAAAAATGCCAATTTCGCTAAAAGAAGCCATTTCTGAAACTTTAGAAAATTGCGAAAATTATAAATTGATAGACCAATGCATCGACCTCAACGACGAAGGAAAATTCGCAAAAAGTTTTTATGGATTGCCAGAAGAATTGAAAATGATTAAAACAAATGTACCCACCAAAAACCCAATAATAAAAATTGTGAAACAAGACGAAAGTCCTT
>JAQVVS010000130.1 GCA_028698865.1 Candidatus Altimarinota bacterium
GAAACGGTTCCGCCATTAAGGTCAATCGCTTGTTTGCTCGAGTTTAAGCCAAATCTTCCATCAACGGGGAGATGAATAAAATTAAACTCTTCCGGATATGTTTGAGCATCAACTTCAGCAGAAGTAACCGCAGGATTATTTAAAGCGGCATTTTTAATTGCACTCAAGTCATAAGAAAGCTCTGAGCCTTCAGGTGGAGTATCACTTTGCAAAACCAAAGTAACAAATTTGTCTGAATTTGAGTCTGCGTAATTTTTTAAGGGATCTCCCTCATAAAGAGCTTCAACTCCGGAATAATATATAAAGAGACTATTTTTAATGTTAGCGTCAGGATTTATTGAGAATCCATAATTTTGACCGTAGCCGTAATTGGTATTCAATCCTGTACATTTTCGTCCATCATTTGTATTAAAGAAAATACGTACATTTCCCGCAGAATCGCTGGCAACCAAATCTTCGCACCCGTCAGCGTTCATGTCGTGAGATTTCATTTCAAAAACCGTGCCATCAACGGATAAATTCAAGGTTTCCCGTTGGAAACTACCATTTTTATTTATAAATAGGCTTACAGATTTTTCCCCCTCAATACAGGCTTCTTTTGTACCCAAAATCAAGTCATCATAACCATCATTGTTTACATCAAGTTTTGTTGCACTGTGAATTCCTCCATAAATATTCAAAATATACCCTTTATCGAAAAAATGACTGTTGCTTATTTCATGAAGTAAAAGTCTTATTCTTCCATCCTCATACAAAAGGAGAAGATCATCAAGTCCATCACCGTTATAATCGAAATCTATCATTTCTTTTATATCTTTATCACCGGTGTATATGGATTTCTCTATTGTTTTCGTGTAGCCGGAAAGATTGCTCACAAGGTTTACAATCCCGCCAATTTCGCCATTCACTTCTAGCCTGACATTAGGATCTCCGTAAATTATATCGACTTCCGAACCATAAGGCAGATGCGATTTTCCCAAGCTATTCCCTGCTGAAAAGAAAAGCATATGTTTATTTTGACCACCAAACCCAACTCCCGAACTTGTCTTATTCCCAGGCGATTGAGAGGCATCAAGATCATTTTCTGTATCAATGAAGTAAAGACCGGTTGGCTCATTTGTAGAATTACGTGAAAAAGCTGAAGTAGTCGAATACTTATTAACAGGAACCTTCATCTTGAAATAAACACCGGGTAAGAAAGCCCCAATCTCGTCATCGTAATCGAAATATTTTACATCAGAATCAAAACTTTGATTATATGAAACAGCCAAAAGAGATTCTGAAGGCGTATCTATAATGAATGTAAGCCCATTTGATTTTATACTGTCATCTTCATTCAAAAGCCTTATTGAATATTTTGAATCATTTATAGAAATTCTTCCAAACTTATCAATTTTGACTTTCGTCTCACCTTTTTTATCAATATAAATGCCGTCTTCCTTTTCGATAAATTCAATGTCGGGATCAACAGAAGAGAGACTTTTTACGTAAATTCCATCGGAGGAGAAATCTTTAAATTCCTGATCTTTTAAAAGAACAAGCGGAGCATTTGCCTTTGTAACCATAAAAATATAAGCAAGCTCTTCACTGCTAACGAGGTCTGAGAATATGATTTTTTGATATGGAAAGGTCGAAGTTGCAGGAACAACCGTGCTTTCAATATTTTCCGAGAAAACATCAATTTTGCCATAAGCATCAACTCCTATTACTCTTTTTTTGTCGTTAAAATTCGCAGTCAGACTGGAAACGGCTTGCACTTGACCTTCTGAATAGAGCATTGTCTCGGATAAGTTTTTGTGGTTTTTGTCGTAATTTCCAAAAGCACCTCCCAAAAGCGAAACGTAAAGTGCTCTGGGTGAAAACTCTTTTATTTCATTTTGCGAAAAATGCTTTGTAACGTCGATTGTAATCGAGTCACTTTCTTCAATGCCCTCAGCGGTAGCTGAAATATTTACTTTTCCGGAGATATCTCCGCCTCTAACTCTAACTGAGGCTATACCTTTTGAAGTAAGCGAAGATTTTGCCTCAGGAAAAACGATATAATTTGAAGTTGCATCTGTGGGATTAAAATTGACCAAAATTCCCGTACCGTCCGATGAGTCTACCAAATTGCCGTTCTCGTCAAAGAGTCTGGCTTCCAAGATCACATCAGAAATTCCATCAGAATAAATAGTATCGGATGAAGCTGTAAGTTTAATAGTTTTAGCCTTGCCAGGTAGAGTTTTAAACTGAACTGTATTGGAAGCAAATCCAGGGACTTCAACTAGAACTTCGGCATCTCCTGACAAATTAGAAGCCACAAACTTCAAATTTTCTCCGAGAAGAACGCCGTTCACCATTTTAGAGGGAGGAATTGATTTGAATCCTCCAAGGTTTTTTGTAAGAATATCAAATTTTATATCGCCATTATAACTTGTTAATACTTCTCCATCATTAAGAAGTTGACTTTGAATTTTCACAAAAGACTCGCCGTCAGCGACGATTGAAGGATTATCAACGGACAAATTAAGCGAAATATTTTTTGGATTTAGAATTTCAAATTTACGCGATGATCCGATATATTCAGGATTCTCAAAATCTATATTATCCCAGTCGTTATCAGCCAAAATAAGGTCCTC
>JAQVVS010000131.1 GCA_028698865.1 Candidatus Altimarinota bacterium
TTTCCATAATCATAAAATACAACACAAATCTAAAATTTTCCTAAAATATTAAAAAAACTCATTGACACAAGAAAAGACTTGTGGCTTAGACCAAAAGCGCCCGAAATGAAACGGTTACAATGGCTGGGGCGCAGGGATTCGAACCCCGGAATGCTGGGACCAAAACCCAGTGCCTTACCGCTTGGCGACGCCCCAATGAAAGATTTCAAAATTCTTCAAAACCAGCGCACCTAAATCTACCAATCCGCACCTCACAAGTCAAACCAATCTCGATTTATTTGGCACGCCGATTTTATTCAGCTAAAATGAGCGGGAATTCACAAATTAAAACTAAAAAAATATGGCAACAAAAGTTTTCATCAAAGATTTCAAAAATCACGTAGATGAAGAAGTGATGATTCAAGGCTGGATGTTCAACAAACGCGGCAGTGGAAAAATTTATTTTCTGGAAGTGAGAGATGGAACCGGAGTTGCGCAAGGGGTTGTTTTTAAACCGGGAGTGCCCGAAGAAGTTTTCAAAAAAGCGGAAGAGCTCACGATGGAATCTTCGCTAAAAATTACCGGCCAAATCACAAAGCATCCAAAATTGGAAAATACTTTCGAGCTTCAAGTAAAAGATATCGAAATCATTCAACTGGTAAAAGAAAATTATCCAATTGCAAAGAAAGGTCACGGCATGCATTTTTTGCTTGAAAATCGCCATCTCTGGCTGAGATCTCGCAAACAACGTGCGATTCAAATTGTCAGAAATACAATTATCAACGCAGTTTACGAATATTTGAATGATAACGGTTTTATCAAAATCGATGCGCCGATTTTGACTCCAAATGCGTGCGAGGGGACAACCGAACTTTTTGAGATGGATTACTTTGATGAAGGAAAAGCGTATCTTTCTCAATCAGGTCAGCTGTATATCGAAGCGGCGATTTTTTCGGTGGGAAGATGTTTCGATTTTGGTCCTGTTTTTCGTGCGGAAAAGTCAAAAACTCGTCGTCATTTGACGGAATTTTGGATGATGGATGCGGAAGCTGCTTTTGTGGAACACGATGAAAATATGCATATTCAGGAAGGTTTGATTGTTCACATTGTAAAAAAAGTTTTGGAAAATAATTTGCCCGAACTTGCGATTTTGGAACGAGATATTGAACCTCTGAAAAAAGTAGTTCCTCCGTTCATCAAAAAAACTCACACAGAAGTCGTAAAAGAACTTCGTGAAATGGGCTCGGATATAGGGGAAAATGATGATCTCGGTGGCGATGACGAGACAATTCTTACGCAAAAATACGATAAACCGATTTTTGTGGAAAAATACCCCACGGAAGTAAAAGCTTTTTACATGAAGCGCGATCCGAAAGATCCTAGATTTGCACTTTGCGCGGATCTACTCGCGCCAGAAGGTTATGGCGAAATTATCGGAGGGTCTCAGCGTGAAGATGATTACGCCACTCTTTTGGGGCGAATAAAGGAACACAATTTATCTCTGGACGCTTTCAAATGGTATTTGGATCTCCGAAAATACGGCTCAGTTCCTCATAGCGGATTTGGAATAGGATTGGAAAGAATTGTAGGCTGGATCTGCGGCCGCAAACACATCCGCGAAGTCATTCCATTCCCCAGAACAATAAACAGGATATACCCGTAAAATAAGGCTTGGAACTTGCGCAAAAAGACAAAAAATGATAAAATAATAGAGAATAGAAATATAAAAACCCAAAAATATGGCGGACGAAAATACACAAACAACTCAAACTACTACTCCAGCGGCGGAACCACAGGCAACTCTAGCTCCAGTTCAGCCTGTCGAGCCTGCTCCAGCCGCAGAACCGACGGTAACTCCAGCGCCTGCACAACCAACTCCAGCGCCAGCGGAACCTCAAGATCCTCCAGCACAACCTGCAAGTGGAATTATGGCCGGCCTAGGGATTGAATCTCTTAAAAACGCTGTTAGTTCAGTAAAAGATGCCGCTTCTCAAGGGAAGGAAGGAATGGGAAAATTGACCGGAACTCTTTCTTCTGTTGCTGGAAATGTAACAAGTGCGGTTTCTGGAGAATGCGATTGCCCTGAAGTGGACATAGCGGCTTGGGATAAGCAAAAGGTAAAATTAAGCAAAACTTTTTATAAAACATTTTCTCCTCGCATTTTCGGATATCATTTTTCCGATGCTATTGATAAGAATAGGGGAATGATCGAAATGAAGGTGAAAGACTACAAAACTCCTGCAAAGCCGATGATTTTGGATACGAACGGATTACTGTTGTCCACGCTTCTTATTGAAGTGGAAGGCGCAAATCCTCAAGATTCAAAAGTTGTCACAATGGATAAAGAATTCTATTGTAAAGCCACAAAAAGCACTTCCAGAAAAGATCTGAAAGCTGACTTAGTCGCAGTGGAACAAGAAATGGGAAAAAAACCTACAGAAGCCTACTTCTGGTCTATTTCTTGCGGAAAATGTGGCGCTCAAAAAGAATTAAAGACAATCATTTTGGCTGCTTAAATGAGAGCGGGTGGCAGTGCGGACGGCCTACACCCCATTAGGACACAAATGCCTTATCGCGCACTCACTACATTTCGGCCTTCTCGCTATGCAAATTCTTCTGCCGTGCCAAACGATTAA
>JAQVVS010000030.1:0-9071 GCA_028698865.1 Candidatus Altimarinota bacterium
TTGTGTATAGGATAAGCAATCATAAATTCATTATAAGCGGAAAGAGTGGCTTCCAAAAGGCGTCTGGAATCTTCTATATCTTGATTTATTTTTTCATCTCTGGCTGAAAGAGCTGTGTAAATAAGATTTGTGGTGGGGGCCAATAGTCCACTTGTGAGACCCAAGCACTCGATATCAATGGAGCTTTGAATTTTACCAAGATGAATCATGTACGCCATATACATATCTAGAGCTCTCACAGAAACGCAATAAGTGCTAACATTTTCGGCATCGTCTCTACATTTTTTTTCACAATTTCCAGCCCCGTTAGGTTTTTGGAAATCCGACGCGACGCAAGGGGATTGAAGGCTGGGATTCAAAATTCCTTTTTCAGGGTCTTTTAATATTAAAGCAACTTTAGCCAAGCTTTTATTGAAAAGATTGTTCATTTCATTATGGTAAAGAGCGATGGTGTTAAGAGTTTTATTTTTTTCAAAATCATATTTTCCAGCAGCATAAATTGTATAGCCTCCATATATCACCATGGTGGTGAGGAGAGCGGTAATCAAAGTTGCCAATATTTTTTTAAAAAATTTCATATTACATTTTCATACAATTTATGGCGTATCCGGGAAATTTATCTCTGAAGGTTGCGAACAATCCAGCCATTTCCCCGATTTTCATATTCAAATTTTTAAGTTTCTCATTCAAAGCTTTGTATTTTTCCAAAAGCATAATAGTTTTTTTCTGGGCGGCGCTTTTTTTGATATGTTTAAGCATTTCTTGTCTGCCAAGAGAAATATATGTTTCAACCATTTCGCTGCAGACTGAATATTCGATGAAAGATTCTTCATAATTTTCTTCGGCAAAAAGCCCTCCTTCTTCATATTCTTCTGTCGCCACCTGAATACCGACTTTTTGAACAGCCTTGAATTGAGTTCTCAAAGATTCTCGGTATTCTCGGTATCTAGCTATAGCCAAAGAAGCCAGCGAACTTGTAGAGCTTTCATTCTTGAAATTGGTATCCAAAAATTCCATAAATTCTTTCAATTCCGGCTCAAACCCTTTTAACTTTCGCGCTGGATCTCCGCTTACCAGAACGTTTTTGCACTCACTGGGAGAGACAAACATTTCATTTGCATTTGCATTTTGAATGAAAGTTTGCGGAAAAATTCCTGAAACAAAGGCCGAAATAGCTATGGCTATGATGATTTTTTCTAATTTTGCGGTGAGATTTTTCATAATTTATTATTTCAAAATAACGGAATCTATCGGAACTTCATTACTTTTTGAGAATATATGAGTTTCATCAAAATTGGAGATAATTGAGAACATTACATCGGTCGGTATTATATCCGCTTTATGATCAAATGTGGAGATACAAGGGCAAGTATTGCATTCTGCAGGCACGATATAGAGACCTAGATCTCCATCTTTCACATCTTCCGCCGGAGCATTGCAGTTTGCTCCGTCGTCGATCGGATCCAGCGGGTTTGTATTGTTTGCAATTTCCAGCCCATCATTTGCGCACCCACCATCAGTGTCAGGATTATTCGGATCTGTTTTGTAAATCAAAGTTTCGGACAAATTGGTCAATCCGTCTCCGTCATTATCAAAAGGGTCGTCAAAAGGATTCAAGGGATCTGTGCCCCATTTATATTCATCTCCATCAAGAGCTCCTCCTCCATCAGTATCCGCATCCACAGGACCACTTCCGAATTCAAACTCTTGTAAATTAGTAAGTCCATCGCCATCCGGATCACCATTTGGATCGTCAACACCATGTTTCTTTTCCCAGAAATCAGATATACCATCCAAGTCCGCGTCAATAATCCAACAATCATACAATCGAATTACTCGTAGCGTCATTGTAAGTAGATCTTTAAATGTAATTTTCTTGTTCGGGAATTGGGCTTCCGCAGGAGTGAGAATAAAAGCTTTTTCCAAAGAAGCGCTTGTTTTTAAATATCCGGTTAAATCAACGGACGCATTTATATATGATTCGTACCAAGGGCTATCTCCTTCTGGTTCTTCGTTTATTTTCGAACCATCCAAAACTCCTTGCATAACGAGCGCCCTGATGATGATTTTCGTCGCTTCGGCGCGAGTGATATTTCTTTCGGGTCGGAAAGGAGGAAGACCAGTAATAGGATCGAGGTCGCTCGGGCCTCTATATCCATCTACAAGCTGTCTGTCATCCATGGCCGCCTCTTTTATGTACGGGAAGAACCAAGGAATTTGTCCGCTGGCATATTTCATATCCGAAAATCCTTCAGCCGCGGAATACGAAACATAAGCTTCGGGTTGTCTCGGGATTATACAAAGCATGTTTAAAAGAATGTTTACAAATTCCGCTCTGGTGACGGCATTGTTTAAATCAAGTTTAAAATCGGATTGAGCTAAAATATCCCCGATAAGGCCTCTTTTATAAAAGTCATCTATCATGTCTGGCATATCTTTTTCATCGTAATCTGGAGATGCAGTTGTGGGAATCGGGCCGATAAATTGGTCCAAAATGTTTAAGGTTCCCGGCATGTATTCGCCTTTTTTGTAAGCCGGGCCGTGGAGGTCGAGATCGGACGGCGCTCTAGGAGTCGTGTAAGGAACATCTTTTTCAGCCACTAAAATCCCAGAATCACCAGCCTTCATAGCCGAAATATAAACCTCCGCAACAGCTTTATCATTAAACCTGATTTCCAAAATCAAAGGATCTTCTTCATGATTATTTTTCTTTTGCGCCAAAGACGCTCTTGGATCGGAAAGCACTATGTTTCCACTGGTGTCTATGAATGCCAAATATTTATTTTCTTTCAGATAAACAAGTCCCGCCCCACCCGGATATCGAGGATCGTTCGTTGGAAATTTTTTCATTGCAAAGTCATCACTCGCATATAGATCACTCACATGAACGCCAGATAAGGTCATGAATTCCGCCGTTTCAAAAACGAAATTTTGATAAAGAGTCACATCTACATTCGCGTCGGAAATAACATAAACGCTCCCCAAAACATTTCCATTCGCATCAACGATCTCCACACTTGTTGGCCTTTGAGGAGGGACGGCTTCATTTACTTTTACGGAATAACCATCTTTTGTGATGCCTATATCTCCTGTTTTCGGATTGATTTCGGCGATCACCACTCCACTACTATTTTCAACTATGATGATATCTTTTGTCACCAAGTCCATTATTTTATAATTTCCAGAATCATCGGTGTAATATTTTTGTTGAGGAGAAATGGAAGCGGTAGCGACTTTTTTTAGCCTAGAAACTAGCTTTAGTTCGCCACCCGTGCATCTGTAAATAAATCTTTTCCTCATCAAAGAGAATGGCATCTTCTCGACCGCGGGATCTGTCTGTCCGGTGACTATCGGATCTCTTGCCAATGTTTCATCCAAACTTATATTTGGAACAAAAACTTCCAAAGAAAATTTCTGAGACGAGCTGTTTCCAGATTGATCCACTACATGCAATACAAACTCGCGAACGCCAACATCTCCTTCTTTTGTGAAAGGACCTATTTTAAATATAGGGTTTGATTTGTCATTCCAAGGTATGCCATCGCCATCTGAATCAAACATCACATTTGCATCGCTCCACATTTTAAGGGGCAGAGCAGTCACGGGTTTCCCTTCGCTTGAATACGGCAGAGGCTCCAAGTAGTATTCGATAATTTTTCCATTTACATCAAAAGAATTGCTCGCATCCAGCTCGAATTCTTTCATGATAGGCACTCGATAAGAAGTGTCTATGGCGGGGAATGGAGCTTCTTTGTCGGCACAAACTTGCGGAGAAGTGATAGCAAATTCGGAAGGCAGGGATTTATTCATGTCCTTATCCATGGCAAAGACTGTCGCGTAGTAATTTCCATTAGGAATTTTTATGGAAATAGATCCGGAAGTGGGAGAGCTCATTTCAAAGACCTTCGGATTTTCTTCTCCGTCAACAGGCGGATTCATTTTCAATTTCTTCAAAATATTTACGGAAGAATCGTGATCGGGCGGATTTACCAAAGCTATATAGCTGAAAAGAGGGGAATTCATATTTCCGTAGATTGAATTTCTCAAAATTATTTCATAGGCCACAGTATTTGGATTTCCCGTGCCGATCCAGTCAATATCAGCGCTTTCATTGTTATCTGAAGGAGCAAAAACTCCTTGCACGGCGGTGCCTCCTTTATTTACATAACTGCTTACGGAATTGTTTTTTCCGGAAACAGAAATGACTTTGCCTTTTGATTTATTGTTTGTCTTTTTGTAATTTTCCTTTATATAAACATCTCCACCCATTGAGTAAATCAAATCTTCATCGCCATCGTTATCGATATCTATAAATATCATATTGGTTTTGCTTCCGACTTCGGAAGTGTAATTTAATATGTTTTCATTTTTCCCATCGGTGATAACAAATAGGCCTTTTGGCGCGACAGCGGGAGCAGAATAGGTCGGATTTGAAGCGATTTGCGAAGCCTTGAGTTGAGGAGTTATATTTGTGGCAATCATTTTTTCTGTAGCGTCGTTTAATTCTTGTTCGAGCTTTTGTGTCACGGAATCATCAAAGAAAGGGATTTTGGAATAGGAATCGGAATGCGAGCTTTCACTTTTAAAAGGGCTGTTTGAGGCCATGTAAGTTCGTTTGTTTTCATTTGATAAATCATTGCTCGATAGTTCGGCAATAAGTTTTAGTTCTTTGCTTTGATTTGTTTGAACCAAGATTTTTCCGAAAGACTCAATGTCATTTGCGTTTTCCAAAAGCGTTGAATTTGATTTTTCCAAATTTTCAGCATAAGAGATCAAGGATTTTCTCAAGGCTACAAGTCTGTCCATTCCCAGATTTGCTGGTAAATCTTGAGCAAGAATATCTTTTTTGATTTGATCCAAACTTCTGTTCAAAATAGGAGAATCCTTGTCGAGATAAGTCTCCGTTGCGGTCAAATAATATACGGAAGGAGTTTCTTCGATCTCCATATTTTCAACAAAATCTTGGATTGTTTTTGAGAAGGCGGTTGCATTTTCTTTTATTTCCATAGCCGGAGCGTAATCTGAAAGATCATTGAATGTGGTTTTTATCTCTTCGGATTCTGGCTTTGATAAGGTATCAGGAGCAATCTTTTCTTCAACTGGGAAAGATCCTGTAGGCAATCTCTGAATTAGATTGCCAGAAGAATCCATAAATAAATCGGGATCTGACGGAGAGGAAGGATTGTCGATGTAGTTTAGAGTTTTCATCAGGGCATCAAATTTTTCTGCTCCCAAAGAATTTTTCAATTGCTCAAGTTCTTCTTCGCTCAAATCTTCGATTTCGATATCGCCGGAACTGAGCTTCGTATCATCTTTAAATGCGTTTGATATAGAATCTGCAAGCGCTGCGATAGCCGATGCCATAAGTTTTTCGAGAGCTTCATCGATTACTTCTTGAAGAGGATATTTAGTAACCTCATTTAATTTGGAAACGAGTTTTTTCAAGAAGATATTCCACTTTTCAGTGGTAAGTTTAACTACATTGTAAATAGGATCTGCATTGATGCTCAGATCCAAATTTATACCAATCCGAACTTCTTTTACATAGTCGTAACTTATTGCTGGCAATTGGAAAGACAATGCAGCCAAAATCGGCAATACTACATCCAAATTCGGCTGAGTAAGAGTTTCGGCTTCGGTGGCGAGAAATGCTTCAGGAACGGGGATAAGTCCTTTTTTAAGAAGGCACAATATTTTGAAAATAGGTTTTAAATTTGCAAGCAAACTCACAACGACATCTGGCAAAGCAGGAATTTTTGGAGGACGAGGGAGGTCTGGTAGTTTTGGTATGGGGAGAGGAGGCAAGTCAGGCAGGTCAGGAAGTTGTGGTAATTGTAAATCAAACTTGAATGTAGGCAGTTTAAAATTTAGATCAGGAAGTATTGGAATGCTTACAAGAGGAATATCCGGAAGGTAAAGTGGTTCTGGTCTAAATACTATATCCGGCCAAGTAATTGTTGCGCCGATGCTTGATTTAGAGAAAAAATCCACAACTATATCTGGAGGTTTGGGAAGTGGAATTATTGGGGGACTTGGGATTACCATAAACAATTGTAAAAGCAGTCCGAGCAAACTAAATCGATCGTTTTTACATTCATCACAAGAGACTTGGTATTCAACAACCAAATCCAAAATCATTTTCCAGCTTTTGAATATTTTTATTATTTCTTCCACCATTTCAATCCAAGCTCCAGCAATTTTCATCTGCTTTTTAATGTATCCGCCAAGCATAGTCATAATTGCATCCAGATAACAAATTATCTGGGTGGCATATTTGGTTTCCCAGTTTTTCCATTTCAAGATTTCGTAAGGCAAATTAGCTATTTTATCGAGAGTTTCCAGCATGCTCTCAAGCCCTTTAATAAATCCTGTTATGTCGGCTTTTAACTTATGGCAGAGATTGTTGTCAGGCACAGCTGAGGTCGAGTCGCAATCCCAAAGATTGATTTGCTGTTCATAATGTTCAATAGCTTCGATTAATTGAAATTCATATTTTTGCCATTCTTTGAGAGGAACCATAGGAACTTTAAAAATAACCTCTTTGCCTTCAATAGTGACAAATGGCAAGCTGTTTACGGCGGTCAAAAAGTCCTGGAAGCCATGCCATCCTCCACGATTGTTTTTAAAGTTTTTAGCTGCTGCGGAAAACTGAGGGCCGAGACTTCCAAAGTCCGGATAAACAATATAAAGATCGGGTAAATCCAAAAGCTTATTATAAACTTCGGATATTTGGCGATCTAGCCAGTCGGTTATGACGGCAGGAAATCCAGGGATGCGAATATTTACGGAAGCGGCGGCTTGAATCGGGCTTTCCGGATCAAACAAAGCTCCTCCAGCTGAAATCATATCACTGTCGGAGGCGGCATCGGAACCACTTGGATCGGATCCGTCGGAGGATATGGCTATAGTTCCTCCAGTGGCGCTATTTATGGCATTTTTTGCGGTGGCGATGGCGTCAGAGATAGCTCCTGCAAAATCGGGACAAATTCCGAGCATTCCGACCGGAACGGCAAATGACCAACAAGGAGAAGCATGTCCGGGCCCCGGTCCAACACAAAGAGAAATCACAAGTCCTCCGGAAAGCGTAGGAATTGTATAAAATCTAACGGTTGAAGGAGCGACAGAAGGATATCCGAAAGAGAAAAATGGAATAAACGGAACGTCGAAAGCCAAAAGGGCGATGCCGGGCGCTGCTATATGAGGAGCAAAGAAGGCGTAGTTATAAGGGATTGGGAGACAGCCGGCTCCGGCGCATCTCAGACTGTTTAAAATTCCTTCCACGGCTCCGGCTACATTATTTGCCAAGCCGTTAAATTCGCCCAACGCATTAGAAAAGCCGGCTCCCAAAGCGGAAATAGTAGATCCACTTCCGGATTGACCTTCATTTTCGGGCTGCCCTGGAGGTGCGGAAGGCGATGGGCATGTAGTAATTCCTTGTCCGGGCACATTATCTGTGACTCCATCCCAAGAATTCGGCAGCCCATTAAAATTTGAATCCACTGTGAGATTAGATAGTTGAGAGAAGATGCTTTCTTCGATAGCAGGATCTATTTTTGGGCGATTTTCTTTCTTTTTCCACCAGTTTATTTCCCATTTTTTCTGAGACTTTTTATAATTCGACGGTTTTTCACCGGGGGTTTCTATATCGTTTTCAGTTGATTTGACCAATTTATCAAGAGGCATGCCGTTATTTGCAAATTGATCTTGCATCAATTCCTCTTTATTGGTTTCGGGAGCGACATCGAGTTTTTGGTAAACGACATGGTTTTGCGAATTGACTCCGGTGGAATATAAGTGAGTCATTATGGCATTTTTATCCGCCTTGAATTCGGGGCGAACCATTATGTCGAGATAAGGATCTTTTTGATTGCTCGGATATTCGGCGACATCTTTCCCAACATTGAAATTTACTTTTGGAACGGAGTTCAGTTTGAATTTGTATTGAATTTTTCGTGATCCGTTTGGAGGAATGGAAATTCCTTTGATGATCTGAGACCGCAGCTGTACGCCGGTTTCCACCCATTGCAAATTATCGGGACAATTTGAGTCCATGCATTTCAAGCTGTCTTTCAAAAGTTCCATCGCAGCCAGAGTGCCGTCTGAAAGCATCACATTTGTAAATGAGTTCGGAGTGCTGTTTTTTAAAGTGATATCATATTGAATTTCATCTCCTACATTTGCGAATTGGCCGTTGATATCCAGTCCATATTTTGTGGAATTTTTAAATGCTGAATATTCAGAAATTTTTATAAAATTATATTCTTTATCATAGGTTTGTTGAGGAATAACTTTTTCATAAATTTCTTTATTTGATTTTATAGCTTGTTCAAATTCGAAAGCTGATTGGGCGTATGCCGCAGAGCTAAGATCCGGATCAGTGTCGGACGCCGAAGCGGTGGGGAGTTGAGTGCTTGGGATTGTAAATCTGAAGAATTTGGTGCTGTTTTTTTGAACTTCTTTTTCCAAGTTCATTTTGTCTTGAATGTTTTCGTTTGAAGAAAGATCGATCGCTTCGGCCTGCGTTGTTTTGAGAACAATGTCGTTTTGATAAATTTGTTCAACTGAAGAATGATAAATATATAAACTATTAAAGGTATTTTTTTTATTATCTATCGCAAATCCGAAATTTTTACTGAATCCGTGATTCGTGTTTAATCCATTGCATGATTTTCCATCATTTTTATTATAGAAAATGCGAATATTCCCGGCTGAATCGCTCGTGAAAAGGTCTTCGCATCCGTCAGCGTTCGCATCGCCGACTTTCATGTCATAAATTTCTCCATCAACCGCCAAATTCAAAGTTTGCCTTTCGAAACGACCGTTAATATTCGTAAACAAGCTCAAGCATTCTTCGCCTTTTTTACAACTTTCTTTTGTGCCAACGATGAGGTCGTCATATCCGTCATTATTTACATCGATTTTTGTGCCACTGAATGCGCCTCCCGGAATATTCAATACAAATCCTTTATCTTTAAATCTTTTATTACTGTTTTCGTTTTCCAGTAAACGAACAAATCCGCTTTCATACAAAAGCAAAAGGTCGTCATATCCGTTTCCGTTATAATCAAATT
>JAQVVS010000030.1:9081-10440 GCA_028698865.1 Candidatus Altimarinota bacterium
CCGACCCGGTGTTGTTCAAATATAGCGCGATGAACTGGCTTACCATTTCTATTATTGCGGCCGGCTTTAGCCGGACGGTCGGATCTCCATATGTGATTCCAACTTCGGAAGCATACGGCAAATGCGATTCTCCCACGGAATTGCCGGCCGCAAAGAACAGCATATGCTTATTTGATCCGTCAAATCCTATTCCCGCAGTTTCTTTTGCCTTTTCGGTCGAAATATAAGAAAAGCCGGGAGCTTGCGTTGATTCAATAGGATTATCCTTATCCACTAAATAAATTCCTTTTGCTTCGGCGGTGGAAGACCCCGAAAAAGAAGGGGTCAGTCCGTACCTCTTTAAAGGAGATTTCAATTGAACATAAATTCCGGGATAGAAAGAAGAAGATTCGTTTTCATAAGGAAGAGTTTTTACATTTCCTGAAACTTGCTTGTAAGTGACGAGAGCAACTGGCTCTTCATTTTGAGTTATGACTATTGAAAAATCGTTTGAGGCAAAATTTTCATCATCAAAAGGTAAACGAAGTCTATAAGATTCGTCGCTTAGCGAAATTCGCCCGTATACATCGATTTTTGCTTTTGTGAAATCTGATTGGTCCAAGTAAATTCCATCTTTTTTCTTTGTCAAAACAAGCAGTGGATCATCACTCGAAAGTTGTTTTACAAAAATCCCTTCCGAGCTGGGAATCTCCTTGTCTCCAATGGTTTCTATAGCCAAGCCATTTTTTGGAACCAAGAAAATCGAAGCCAATTCTTTTTGCGCTATGCTGTCGGAAATTGCAATTCTCTGATATTTAAAAGAATCGGTGGCGGGGGAGATAGTGGCGGATAAATCGGGAGAAATCAAAGAAACTTTTCCATAAGTATCCACTCCCAAAAGTCTTTTGTAATCATCGGGAGTGGCGGTAAGAGAAGTGATTGATTGCACTCTGGCTTTTGTATCATACAAGAAAGTTTGAGAAAAGTTTGAGTTCAACATCGGGTCTCCAAAAGCTCCTCCCAAAATAGACATGTAAAGAGCTCGGGGAGAAAATTCTTTCGCATCCAAGCTGGTAACTTTATCCAAAACTTTTGCTGAAAAAATACCAGGTTGGATTTCTCCGTATAAGTCGGTAGCCGATATATTTGTTCTGCCGGAAATATCCAATCCTTTTATGGAGGTGGTGGCAACACCTTTTAAAGCTACCGCACTTTTAGCTCCTGTAAACTGCGTGAATTTTTCAGTGGAAGGAGTTCCCTTAAATTTGATAACGGTTGAGCTGTCGTTATCAACTACATTTCCATATTCATCCAGCAAAGTCGCTTTCAGTATTATATTATCACTATTTGTGTAAATGGAATCACTTACATCTCCGCTCA
>JAQVVS010000132.1 GCA_028698865.1 Candidatus Altimarinota bacterium
CGTTTGGGGATATATTTTTTACCACAAACGCCAATTCTCAAAGAGCCTAGCCATTTTGACCTTTTTAGTTGGCGCGGTGGCGGTTTTCCCTATATTGATATACAAGGCTCTTTGGCAATACATTCCTTGGCTAAACGCCTTTGAACTGGCGGAAAGATACGGAAAAGAAGTAATCAGTTTATCGGGAATAATTTCGGTTCCAATGAGCGTTTTGATAATATTTTTACTTGTTGGGGCGATAGAAGAAATCGCGAAATTGTTTGCGGTGAAAATAGTGGACGATGATGAATTTAAAAGCGTGGATGACTCGATGGAATTTTTTATAATTGCGGCTTTGGGATTTTCTTTCACAGAAAACATCTTGTATTTTTACAATATTTGGGCGATAGAAGGGGCCAATCACCTCTTTTTGCCATTTATATTCAGATCTTCTTTTTCCACATTCGCTCACATAATGTTTTCCGGAATTTTTGGGTATTATTATGGGGTGGCATATTTTGCGAAACCCATGTTGCAGGAAGAAATTCGTCAAAACAGGCGTTATTGGACAAGAACTCTCCACAAAATTTTCGGATGGAAACAAGAAAAATTATTTTATCAGGAAAGAATTTTGGAAGGGGCGATAATAGCTGTAGGATTGCACGCGATTTTTAATGTATTTTTGGAATTAAATTGGACATTTTTGATAGTTCCTATGCTGATTTGTGGATATATCGCTTTGGATTATTTGTTCACAAAAAAAGAAAACAGAAAAGCTCTCGGAAAATTCCAAGTCGGATTCAAAAATCGGCCTCATCCGAAATCCGGAGTACATTTTACCCCGAGATCGATAGCAAAGGCGAAATAATAAAGCCTTATCCAAATTTTTTTGTCATTCCCGCAGCTTGCCCGCCGAAGGAGGGAAGGCGGGAATCTACCCAATTCGTGAAACCCACCCTCCACTTTCATTTCGCCTCACCCCCATTCCACCCACCACCATTCCCTCCACTTTCATTTCGCCTCACCCCCATACCACTTCCACCCTCCACCTCCCTCTATCCACTTCCACTTCGCCCCACCCCCTCCCCACTTCCACCCTCCACCTCCATTTCCAGTTCCGCCCACGCGCCGCACTTTCCCGACCCTCCACCCATTTCCAGTTTTTTCCCCACTTTTCCACCCACTCCGCTTTCACTTCCACCTCCTCCCCAAAATCGACTTGACGATTTTTCGTGAATTCAAGGTTGTTTTGTATTTTTTGTTTGCGGAGTTTTTCAAACTTGGTTCTTTTGATTTTTCATTTTTCTGAAGTTTTCGCGCGTTATGAAAGATTGTCGCCTCGTAGACCAGTCCTGATTTTTCGGTCTATCTTGGCTTGTTTGAAAATGTGTTATTTTAGCATAAGCAAGCCATTTTTTGATTGAAAAATATGCGGATTTTTGATATATTTTTGGTACAAAATCTAACAAAAATAATATGCAAAATTTACAAACATCAACTCTCGCAGTTTTGAATCAATCCATCAAAATCATCACTGCCACGAGTTGCAAAACAAAACCCACCGCTTTTCTGAATGCCGCCGATCTTCACAAACAATTCCTCCTCCTCGGACGCGAACGCAACAAAATCACATACAAACTTCTCGCTCTTCTGCCGCAAATTTACAAACGAAAAATCTACGAAAAGCACGGATTCGCCACGATTTACGAATACGCCGGAAAACTCGCAGGACTTTCTCATTCCACAGTTGAAAAAGCTTTGAAACTTGAGAAAAAGCTCGAAAACAAGCCACTTTTGCAGAAGGCCATCGAAAAATGCGGTGTTCACAAAGTTGCGATTATTGCCAATCTTGCGACTCCTGAAACCGAAAAAATGTTTGTGGATAAATTGGAAAATATGAGCAAGCCGGCTCTGCAACAGTTGAGCAAAGAGCTTCGTGGAAAAATGACCGGAAAAATTCAGACAACTTGGCAGATCGAAATGGATGAGGAAATGATGAAAACTTTTTTGAAACTGAAGAAAACGCTGGGGAAATTTGGTAGCGAATTGAGTAATAAAGAGGCGATGCGGAGGATGCTTAGAAAGTGGGCGGAAATGAGTGGGGGGAAGGAGCCAAAAGTTGTGATGGGTGAAAATGTAAAACCGCAGACACAAGCCAAAAAGAAGCAGGAAATCCCCGGGGAGAGAAAGCACTCGCAAAGCGAGGGGTTTCTCAATCAAGATAACAAACTAGAGAAACAAAATCAGCAAAACCATCAAAGCAAATCCGGGCGCTCCACTCGCTTCGCTCGTTCCGCGCCTGCAAGTCGATACATCCCGATAGCCAAAAAACGCCTTATCCTCGCACAAACCAACGGCGGTTGCGCACACCCAAATTGCCAAAATCCAGCCCAAATCTTTCACCACCAAGTCCGCTACTCCCAGTCAAAAAGCCACGAATCCGTCATCGCCCTCTGCCGAATTCACCACGAATTTGCCCACAATGGTATAACCGAAAACACGACCGAAGCCGACAGACTTTATCGCAAATATCGGCAAACGAGCCTGTCCTGAGCCCAGAATCTGGCGCAAATCGAAGCTGACAATAAATTCAAGTAATAACTGCACCACCCAGTAA
>JAQVVS010000133.1 GCA_028698865.1 Candidatus Altimarinota bacterium
ATAAACAGGGCGTTATCCGCACCATGATGAGGAATCTTCATTAGATCCGCAGTAATTTTTTTTGTTTTTGAACAAACCTTTATCCATTCTTGAGCAGGAGCATCGCCACCATGAATAAATATATGCTCTCCGTACTTGAATGCTATAATAGACGAAATGCTATTGTAATCAGGAAGGACACCTTTTTGTGACTGGATCGCATCCTCTAAATCATAATCAAACTTAGAAAGAGATTGATTGCTTGGTGCCCAAAAAGAAATCTGCACTCCCGCAATGTTTTTTTCCATTATTTCATTAGAAATGATTGACTGAGTTACACGTTTTTGTTGAGCTGCACTAAACAAAGCAATCATTGATTGTACCGCTTCTGTATAGCGCTTTTGGACGTGATTATCTACCGGGCTGACATATTTATTGTATTCGGAGGCTTTGTAAAAATAACTTTTTATAGCTCGGATTGTATGCCAAAACTCATCTGGGATTGAATGTTCAACAACCGAAGCCAAATCCTTAGCATGATCGTCATGAGGATGTGAAAGACAGACAAAGCGCACTTTTTTGCCAGAGGTCAAACTATCTATGTCAGGCCGTTGTTTGCAGGAAGAAGGATAGGCATCGATCACGCCGATACTGTTATCTGGAAACGTAACAATAGTCGTTTCCCCGATCCCTGATTCATAGAAGTCGACTTGAAACATAACTACTCAGTCTTAAGCAATGCATCAAGCAGTTTTCTTGTTTTATCGGGAAGCTTAACCGAAGTTACCGTATATTCATCAGGCTTACATAGTGGTTTGTAAATAATATTTTGGCGCCATAAGCCATTCTCAAAAACGTCCGATTCGATATACTCAAATGGTTGATTGACCGCTTTAATGTTATTTCTTATTAAATTGTTTGCCGGAACCACCATTTCAATGCATTCTTCGTTCTGTATGAAGCAAACAACTGCATCTTTGCCTTCAAGCGAAACAAGAAAACCTTCAAACTTTCTTGTGACTCTTTCATGCTTTTTCCTTGATTCGTTGCTGTGCAATGTTTCAACGGGATTAAAACCGGAAGAAATAGCGCTCAAGGTTTCTTGACAACTTGTCTGAATATCTTGAAAACTCGCTTGCGGTTCTTGAAAAAGTTCTTTGTTAGTGGTCGCGTTATTCATACGATTTCTCGCTTGGTTTTGTTGAATACATCATATCCAATATTAAGCAAACGATTGATTCGATCTATTGCATACCCATTTTCTTTAGTTGGCTCTATCGGCTGATCTTCAACAACATTGATTCGGTACGCAATCGCCCATGAGTATTTATTCCCTGCCCGAGTTTCCTTTTTTAATAAATCTTTGTCTTGTATTGCCCGCTGTCTTTCAGTATCAAAAAAATTAAGATTTTTCTTACTTGGTGCCGGAATACTGAAAGACTTGCCATATACAAAGCATTCCACAGTTGTCGTTCCGCTTTGAAAGAAAAAATTCAAATTTTGCATCAGTTTGGGGAACGAAATTTCTTTTGACCAAGAATCAAAAAGCGGAGAATTTATTTTAGACAATTTTTCAAAAACATTTTCCTTAGATTGCACCGGATAGACAAACTCAAACGTAAACTTTGCTTTTTCATAAAAAAGTGGATTGATATAGTCTCTGATCAACGGCTGCAATGCCTTAAGTTCATCCAGTAACATTTTACCTTCATCGGAAGGTTCAGGTTCGTTCTGCGCCAAACCAAAATTAACCATTCCAAAATTGGCCACAAAGCCTGATTCTGGTTTTTTTATTATGATGCGATTTTTATCCGTTTGGACAAAAACATATCCTAAACAATCTTGGGCAAAACGCGAGATAGACCCGCATTTATCAAGGTATTGAAAACCTCCAATAAAATCATATCCGAATGATATCTCTTGAAGTTCCCAAGCCATATTACAGCTCCAAAGCAATTTAAAAGGCAATCGTAATTTCATATTATATCATCTTTTCTTGGAATATCAAGAGCAATTTTTAGATTAGAGACTTCACGAAAAATATATACGAAAAATTGAAAATCTGACAATCTTAACCGGCAAAACTGCCGGTTTTTTTGTGTCAAATTGCGGTGTGTCCAAAGTGTCCGTGGTTTTCAGTTAACCCATTAAGAAACCTAACTCACCGTCCTGCGCGCGCGCGAACAATATATAAAACGCGTGCGCGTCGGCGACACGCGCGCAGGACGTGTCGTCATGGGTAAACCTATTCTGTTTTTACATACCTATATCCGCATAGCCCATGCACGCCCGCGCGCATTTTATTAATCGTATTCTTAAATATACTTCGCACGTATAAACCAGAGGATGAGCAGGATTTGGACTGGTTTTCTGTGACCGGGCTGGAAAACGGCCGGATTTTGGCTAAAAAACGGCAAAAAATGGGGTCTCCGGCCAGTTCTAAGCCAAAATTTTTCCAAAATCCAAAAGGTACTACCAACAGCCCAACCCAAGCCCCGGGCGCGGGAAGGAGTACGAAGGGTGGAGAGACTTTCTTTCTTTACCCGGGCGGGAGCGGTATCGAATCCGAGCGGGTGATGGCCTGAATTTTGAAAGAGGAGAATGATGGATGAT
>JAQVVS010000134.1 GCA_028698865.1 Candidatus Altimarinota bacterium
TGGGCTTGGGCTTCCGCTGAAAGTTCCAACAATTTGAATTTTATGATATTTTTTTTCTAAAATTTCTTTTACTTTTTCTGCTGTTCCTTCTTTAGCTCCGAGCAAATATATTTTTAGTTTATTTTCAGAAGCTTTTTCACATATTTTTTCCATTAAATCTACTCCTGTTACTCTTTCTTTTAGGATTGAGCGAATATATTTTGGATAAAACAATTGGAGTTTTAGGCTAAAAATCCATTTTAAGATTTTTATGAATTTGGATTTGTTTTTTTTTGTTATGTCTAAGTATTTAGTTGCCCATAAAATTCCCGTGCCGTCTGGTATATTTAATTTTGAGTTATTTAGAATTTTTGCGAATTTTGGATTGTTAATGGATTCCAATAAAATCTCTGGATTTGGAGTGGTTATGTATGATTGATTTTTTGATTTTGCTAATTTTACAGCTATTTCTGTAGCTTCTTTTAGCGTTACTTTATTGAATCTTATTTTTAGAACTTTCACTGTATTTTCCGACATATTATTACAAAATTGTTATCGATGTGGGTTTTTAATATTTCAAATCCGTTGTTTTTGAGCAAGTTTTTTAATTCTTCAGATTTAAAGGCGTAGTAGTATCTTTTTATACCGCTTTTTCCCCAAGGGATAAATGTGTCCCTTGTGTCATAAAGACCTAATGACAGTATAGATTTTATTCTGGCAAGCCAAATATATTTTTTGTATTTTGGCTGAAATAAATTCCAAGTTGTTAAGATATAAAGGCCGTTATTTTTTAAAATTCTATTTGCCTCTTGAACTGCTTTTTCTCTTAATTTTTTTGATGGGATGTGATGGAGGGAAGCGATTGCCAAGGCGGTATCTGCGCTTTTTGATTTTATGGGCAATTTTAGCATGTCTGCTTGTAGAAACTTTCGTTTTTTATGATTTTTTTCGGCTAATTTAAGTAAATTTTTACTATTATCTATTCCAAGATATTTAAACTTCTTGTGTTTTTCCAGAAATTTTAAGACTCGGCCATTTCCGCATCCCAGATCTACGATATAGCCTCCATCTTTTATATATGGCAAAACAATAGGGAAAGATGTCCATTCAGTTTTTCTTGTAATATCAAACTCCTTAGCTATGTTGTCATAATCTTCGACAACTTTCTTGCGCAGTTTTTGTGCTGTTTTTTGTCTCATGGGTGAATTATAATCTGCTCGTATGGATTTCTCAAAGTTAAATCTGGATGATCATCAAGAATTGGCTCGCACTATCGTGCTCGCCTCTTCCGATAAAAAGCTCAAAAATCGTCGTGATTTTGAAATTTTTCGCAATAAAATAATAAAGCAGCATAAAGGAGAAATTTTCCATAATTTATATTTTATCAAAGCTTATTATGATCTTGTCGAGGAGGGGAAAATTCTCCCTAATTCAAATTTTTTGAATCTTATTCAAAAGAGAGGGGTGAGGACTCAAAGCGGAGTTGCACCTGTAACTGTTCTTACAAAGCCTTTTCCGTGCCCTGGGAGATGCGTGTACTGTCCTACCGACGTGCGTATGCCAAAAAGCTATCTACCTAGTCAGCCTGCGGCTCAGAGGGCTTATAGGCAGGATTTTGATCCTTATAAACAAATCGTTGTTAGGTTGAATGCTTTAAAAATGACGGGGCACGAAATTTCTAAAGTTGAGTTGCGAGTTATTGGGGGTACATGGAGTTATTATCCGAAATTTTATCAAACTTGGTTTTTGAAAAGATGCTTGCTGGCTATGAACGAGTATTATGGTGAAAAAAATATAGAAAAAACTTTTGCCAAGGTTATGAAAATAAATGAAACGGCAAAAGTTCGTTGTATAGGAATAAATATCGAAACTCGCCCAGATTATGTTGATAAAAAAGAGGTCAAAAGGTTAAGGGATCTTGGAGTGACGAAGGTGGAAATGGGGGTGCAAACTATTTACGATGTTGTTCATAAATTAAATTGTCGTGGACATGGAATCAAGGAGGTAAAAAATGCTACTAAATTGCTGAAAGATTCCGGATTTAAAATTGGATATCACATGATGCCGAATTTGCCTGGTAGTACTCCTGAAATGGATAAAAAAATGATGTCTGAATTATTTTTAAATAGTGATTATCAGCCTGATTATCTAAAAATTTATCCTTGTGTTGTTGTTCCAAAGTCCAGGCTTTCTTCTTGGTTTAAACAAGGAAAATACAAAACTTATAGTGATGAAATTCTCGAAGATATTCTTTTTGAGGGACTTAAAGCTGTTCCGGAATGGTGCAAGGTTGATCGCGTGGCTCGAGATATTCCTTCAGGTGATATAGAAAGTGGGTCAAAAATTTCAAATATAAGACAATTATTGGAAAATAAGCATGGAAAAAGTGGGGGGATTTGTTTTCGGGATATTCGTGCTAGAGAAATTGGGGTTGAGCTTGTGGATTTTGATCGCCTGTCTTTGGTTGAAAGGGAGTACGAGGCAAGTGGAGGAAAAGAGTTTTTTATATCATATGAGGACTTGAAAAAGGATAAGTTAATTGGGCTTTTGAGATTGCGATTTCCGAATAAAGCTTTTCTTGGCGAGATTCGCGGAGCCGCTCTAATT
>JAQVVS010000135.1 GCA_028698865.1 Candidatus Altimarinota bacterium
CAATTGTAAAAATAGAAAAACTGAAAGATCATAAAAACTTATACATCGAAGGAAAAAGAACAGAACAAATAATAACCATGACAAACATAAATAATCAAGAAGGCCTTGAAAGAATATACTATCACTTTGAAAAAACCGGCATCCAAAAAGCATTAAACAAGGTAAATGCGGAAATAGGGGACTTCGTAATAATAAAAGGTAAAAAAATTCCTTATCGCAACTAAAATGAAAATAATCGTTGGCCTCGGGAATATAGGTGAGAAATACTCAAAAACCAGACACAACGCCGGATTTTTAGCTTTAGACGAATTTACAAGACAGCTTGAAGCAAAAAATATTACATGCGAATGGAAAGAAGAACCTAAATTCAAAGCCTTCGTAACAAAATTTACTTACGAAGAATCCCCGGTTATTCTAGTAAAACCAACTACGTTAATGAACATCTCAGGAGAAGCTGTCACAAAGATTCTAAATTTCTACAAAGTTTCAGAAAAAAACATCGCAATAATATATGACGACGTCGACCTTCCACTTGGCAGCATCCGCGTAAGAGAAAAAGGCTCTGCGGGAAGCCACAATGGAATGAAATCAATAATAAATGAACTCGGCCATGAAAATTTCACAAGAATTCGCATAGGAATAGAAAGTCGAGGAGAAATCATGCACAAATCCATAGAATTAAAAGATTTTGTACTTGGAGAATTCACAAGCAACGAATACCCAATAATAAAAGAAGCTTTAGAAAAAGTTTCCGAAGAAATAGACAAATTCATCAAAAAATAACTTCAGCTTGACCAAAAGGGAAAAATTCCATAGATTAGTGTAGCATTTTTTAAGAAAACCAATATATGTTTGCAATAATTGAAATCGGAGGACAACAATTCAAGGTGGAAAAAGGAACTAAGTTTGAAGTTGGACAACTTTCTGAAAAGGAAGGAAGTACCATAGATATCAATACAGTTCTTTTAGTCAACAATGACGACAAAATCGTAATTGGAAAACCTTTTGTACAGGGAGCCTTTGCCTCTGCGAAAATCTTGGAACACAAAAAAGACAAAAAAATAACGGTGTTTAAAATGAAGGCCAAAAAACGCTACAGAAGAACAAAAGGCCACAGACAATCAATAACCGTATTGGAAGTTTTGGAAATAAAGGAAACAGGCGGAAAAACTCCTGAGAAAATAGAAGGGAATACTACCGTTTTCCCATCCCCAAAATCATCAATGGCAACAAAAAAAGCACTGGAAGAAATCACAAAGAAATTCGCAAAAGCTCCATCTGTAAAACCCACTCGTAAAAAGAAATCATTAGAAAAAAAAGAGACAACTAAAAAACCGACAGTTAAAAAAGCTGTAGAAAAAAAGGCCGCTACAAAAAAACCAGTCGCAAAAAAAACTACAAAGAAAGAAGTTTAATCACATTTTCAAGATCCAAAGGGAGGTCAGCCTTTACGGAAACCTCCTTTTTTGTATCCGGAGAAACAAAGATCAACTTATGAGCATGTAAAAATTGTCTTTTTAACGCCATTTTATCCTTAGAAAATCCATTTACTTTCCTATTCCCATAAGTTTCGTCACCAACAACAGGATGCCCCAAGGCAGACATATGCACACGAATTTGATGAGTGCGACCCGTCTTGATCTTAATTTCAAGAAAACTAAATGAATATTGACCTTCAAAAGCCTTAAAAATTTTCAAGGTCCTATAAATACTAATAGCCATCTTCCCATCATTTTCATGAGAAACTCTCATTTTTTTTCTATCAACAACTGCTCTACCTATCGGAGATTCCACAATGCCTTCCGGATGCTCCAAAATCCCAACAACTAATGCCAAATACGTTTTATCAACACTTCTTTTTTTGAATTGAGATACCAAATCATGATAAGCCTCCTTGTTTTTAGCAACAACCACTAATCCACTGGTATCTTTATCAATCCTATGCACAATTCCTGGTCTAACTCCCTCAAAATCACCTTTTTTAATTTTATCAAAAACAGCATTCACTAACGTTCCAGACATGGATTTTGAAGTATCAACCGGATGAACTATCATCCCACAAGGCTTATCAACAACCAAAACAGAGTCATCCTCATACAAAATCGGCACATTCAATTTCTCTTTTTTAATCTTTTTCTCCTCAACTTTATAATCACACGCCTCAACAACATCATTTTTCAAAAGAATATACCCGCTTTTTTTAGAAACCCCGTTTACCTTCACCTTTCCAGCTTTAATCATCTTTTGAAGCTGAGCTCTAGAAACCCCACCAAAAATATCGACAAGAAATTTATCAAGTCTTTTCCCCTCAAATCCGTATTTTAAACAAGAATATTTTTTCACAAAAACTATTATACACAATTCATTACGAAATTCCCAATTTACACCCACCCCAAGCAAGTTCAAAAATTGCCCTTTGCATATCAGCCACGTCCTTACTCTCAAGAATAACCCCATATTCCTCACCTTTCTCCAAATGAATAATGGAAACTTTATTATTGTAAATACTTATCTGATTTTCAAACATCTTGGCCAATCCCTGATCTTTGACATACA
>JAQVVS010000136.1 GCA_028698865.1 Candidatus Altimarinota bacterium
CTGATGAGCTGGCCGGTGCTCCTTATAATGCATAAAGGTAATTTTACTATTTTCAGAATTATCGGGCTGGCTTTTGTTCTAGCAATGTTCCTGCTTATTTATTCGAGGGGAGGACTTATCGTTTTTTGCGGACAGTTGGTTCTTTTGGGAATTTATTATTTCAAAAGGATAAAACTAAAAACAATTCTAATGTTTTTGGCTGTCGTGCTTTTTGCAATTGGAATTTTTACTTTGGCAAATAACGTAAGGGAACTTCAACACCAGACAATAGAGATTGAAGAAAAGGTCACTTTTGGCGGAGGAGAATCGATTTCTTCAATGCAGGAGAGGAAAGATTTTTGGGCAGGATCTCTTGAATTGATCGAAGAAAAACCCCTTTTTGGATGGGGGCCATTTAGCTTTAGATATGCTTATAATCCAATTCAAAAAACTTTGCTGGGAAATTCCGATCATCCTCATAATGTTTTCTTGAAAATCGGTGCCGAGAATGGGCTTATCGCGATGGGAACTTTTATAGCTTTTCTATTTGTCGTGTTTTTTACCGTCATAAAAAGGTTTCCTAAGCTGAGTAAAATTCGCAAAGATTTTGTTTATCTGATTTCCGTCGCTATCGCCGGAGGATTTGCTCACAGTTTGATAGATTATAATTTCAATTTTATTGCAAATTTACTGCTCCTTTTTGTTTTACTAATAATGCTGAGATCAGCCGTTGTTGTAAAAGATAATCAAGAAAGAAAAGGGTTTGCTTCAGTTGCTATTTCCTTATTGATAGTCGTTTTCGCAATTTACGAATTGATTGTTTTGGCCCTTTCTCAAACCATCAATTACAATTTCTTATCATTTTCATTTTATCCAAGAGATTATTATGTAAGCGTGGCTGAAAAGGCTGTTGAACAAAATGATTTTGGCAGAGCATTAACCGCATTGGAAGAAGCCGAAAAATTGAACTCGCTGGATTCTAGGACAAATTATTTGGAAGGAGAAATTTATTGCGATGAGGATTTTCAGAGTAATAACCCCTTAGTTTGCAAAAGTAATTTTGCTCAAGCATTAGCCCAAAATCCAATGAATAATTTTACGTATTATTTTGATTACGTAAAACTTCTCTCTCCAAATGCAGTCAGCGAAAATGATCTTAAAATAATTCAAAGGGCAACTGAACTCCTCGAAATTTATTTTGATTATGTCGAATTGAATTTGCATTTTACCGCTTACACTGAAAATGTTGAATCGGCTTATGAATTGGCTCAAATACTCGGTTCTTATTTATCTCCCGAAAAAGCGGATGAGCTTAAAATCAAAAGTGAAAAAATGTTATCAATAGCTAGGAAATTGCGCACAAACAAAACATTTTAAATATTTCATTTTAGTGATATCTTATCGACAGTTTTTATCTTTTTAATCTCATTCTTATGCCTCCTAAAAAAGTTTCTACTGAGAAACCGAAAAATGCCACAAAGATTATTCGCACTTTGTATCTGTACATGGTTACTGGAATCTCAATTGTGATGATTCTTATTTCTGCAACTATGGGCGTAAATTTGATTTTAAAAGAATATGTTTTTAAAGTTTTGGATTACGAACAAGTGGAAGGACCTTGGGAATGCCAAGATGATCAACTTTTCATGATTTATGACGAAAAAGGAAATCAAATCTCAAAAACGCCATCATTGACTGAAGATCAGAAAAAACTGAAAAAAGATGAATGCATGAAAAAAGCCGAAGAAAGGATAAACAAGCGCCATAAAAATGATATAAATCGTGATTTGGCTCAAATGATGTCGATGTTCTTGGTGGCTGTGCCGTTTTATCTTTATCACTGGGGCGTTATCAAAAAAGATCATTCTAAAGAATAATGAAATTTAAAGCAGTAATGATGGATTTTGACGGAACTATTACCGAAAAAGGTAGTATTTTTCCGTCAAAAAAAATGATTAATACAATCATTGAAACAGCCCGAAAAATGCCGGTGGCTTTTTGTACGGGTCGTCAGCTTGAATCTTTTCAAAGAAGAGGACTCGGCGCAATTGTTAAAGAAATTCCTCCATCCGAAGAAAAAGAAATTTTAGAAAATATTTTTCTGATTGGAGAAAATGGATCAATGGGCTATTTCTTTGATAAAAAAACAGGCAAATATAAAGAATTTTACCGCGCCAAATGGGATGATGATTTCTTGACCAAAAGAAATCTAAGAAAAATGATCGGAGAAAAGATTGAAGAATATGGAGAAGTTATCAATGAACATAGAGTAATCGTAGTAATGAGAGCTCATAGAGAAGATGATTCCCCTATCGAGGAAATCTACGCAAAGTCAAAAAAAATGTTTGAAATATGCGACGAAACTCTATCGGAGTACAACAAGAATTATGAAAAATACTTACATCTTGGGGATTCCGGAATTGGTGTAATTATTTGTCCTGCAAAAGGAGATAAAGACTCCGGCATTGAAAAATTCGCAAAATTTTTGGAGAAAAAACGAGGAATGAAATTCAGCAAAAAATTCAAAGAAATTATGGTAATTGGAGATAGTG
>JAQVVS010000031.1 GCA_028698865.1 Candidatus Altimarinota bacterium
GTAAAAATGCCGTTTTGTTGACTCAGGCCGGCTTTGTAGAAAAAGTCGCCGCTGGAATTTATAATATTTTGCCGCTGGGATATAGAGTTTTGGGGAAAATAAATCAAATCATAAGAGAGGAAATGAATTCGGTCGGCGGACAGGAAATTTTGATGCCGGCGCTTCATCCGATAGAGCTTTGGGAGGCAACTGGAAGAGATAAAACGATGGATGAAATTTTGTATAGAACGAAAGGGTCCGGCGGAAAAGATTTTGTAATGGGGCCGAGTCATGAGGAAACTGTCACTCCCCTCGCCGCAAGATACATTCAATCTTATAAAGACTTGCCTTTGAGCGTTTATCAAATTCAAACAAAATTTAGAAACGAAACTAGGGCAAAATCCGGACTTCTCCGCGGAAGAGAATTTGGAATGAAGGATATGTACAGTTTTCACACCACAGAAGAAGACCTTGATGAATATTATGAAAAAGTAAAAGAATCTTACTCGAAAGTTTACGAAAGATGCGGCCTCAAAGCCTATGTAATTGAAGCTTCCGGAGGACCTTTTTCCGATAAATATTCTCATGAGTTTTCTATCGCCACTCCCGCTGGAGAGGATACGATAATTATTTGTGAAAAATGTGGGACGGCACAAAATCTGGAGATAGCTGTCGGCAAAATCCCCGATCCTGAAAAAGATGAAGAAGCCGAACTTCCCATGGAGGAAGTCGATATAAAAAGAGGATTTTCCGTTTCTGATAACGCTTTAGCTCACAATGTTCCTGAATATAAAATTTTAAAAACCGTTGTTTATGAAGTTGACGAGCAGGGTTTGGTTGGGATAGTGGTGAGAGGAGATTTGAGTATTAGTGATGTGAAATTGGAAAATTATTTAAAGAAAAAACTTCGTCCCGCCAGTCTGGAGGCTTTGGAGAAAGCAGGGCTTGTGCAAGGATATATTTCTCCTGTGGTCACTCCGGGAAAAATAAAAATTTCATTTATAGGTGATAATTCCATCAAAAATATAAAAAACTTTGTGACGGGAGCGAACGCTTTTGGCAAAGATTATAAAAATGTGAATTTGGGAAGAGATTTCACTGTGAGTGAATTTGCTGATTTGGTTGAGGTGAATGGAGCTTTTGTTTGTCCTAAATGTGAAAAACCTTTGAAAGAAATAAAAGCGGTGGAGGCCGGAAATATTTTTAAGCTCGGCACGAGATTCAGCCAAGCTTGCGGACTGAAATTTACTGATAGTGATGGCACTGAAAAGCCCGTTACGATGGGCTGTTATGGAATCGGTACTACGAGGCTTGTGGGAACAATCGTTGAGGCGAAACACGATGAAAACGGCATAATTTGGCCTTTGAGCGTGGCTCCTTATCATATTCACCTTATTTCTTTGGGAAATGATGAAGAAGTTATCGCGAAAGCCGATGAATTGTATGAAAATTTGGTCAAAGAAGGCTTTGAAGTTTTGTATGACGATCGTAAAGACAGCGCTGGAGTAAAACTAAAAGACGCCGATCTTATTGGAATTCCTTTGAGGCTTATAATTAGCGGAAGAACTTTGGAAAAAAACGGTGTCGAGTGGAAAAAGCGCGACGAAAAAGACGCAACCTTTGTGGAGATGCCAAAATTGATCAAGGAACTTAGCAATTTTATTAATAAATAGTTGTGGTGAATATAGTTTTGTTTGGTAAATCCGGAATTTTGGGGTCTTATTTTTTCAAGCTTTTGGCCGGATATGACGAAGTGGAATTATTCGCTTATGATAAAGAGAGTTTGGACGTAACGGATTTGCAATCGGTAAAGACTGTATTTGAAAAAGTGAAACCTTTTTTTGTTATAAATTGTGCGGCTTATACTGCTGTTGACGATTGCGAGACAAATTTGGAGAAGGCTTTTCTTGTGAATGGTTCTGCTGTAGGCGAAATTGCAAATCTGTGTAATGAATATGGGGCGATTTTGATTCATTTTAGTACTGATTATGTTTTTGACGGGCAAAATTCCTCGGGGTATTCGGAAAATTCCGATCCTTCTCCGATAAATGCATATGGCCGGTCAAAACTGGAAGGCGAAAAGAATGTGATGTCAAATCTCCCAAATCACTATATTGTTCGGACTTCTTGGCTTTATGGAGAAAATGGAAAGAATTTTGTGGATACCATGCTAAAGTTGGCTGAGGAAAAGGATGAACTTAATGTGGTGAATGATCAATTTGGAGCTCCGACTTATGCAAAAGATCTCGCCGAGGCGGTTTTGGAAAATTTTGTTGAGCCATATTTGAAAAATGCTGGAACTCATGAAAAGTGGCTCGATGATAAAAAAGATGTTTTTAAGGAATGTCCGGCTTTCGGAATGTATCATTTAACAAATTCTGGCAGTTGCAGTTGGTATGAATTTGCTCTGGGAATTTTTGAAGCTTCCGGAAAAAACATTAAAGTTAATCCTGTTTCTTCTGATGAATTCAAAAGGCCGGCAAAGAGGCCTTCTTATTCTATATTGCTGAATGAAAAGATTCCTTGTTTGAAAAGCTGGCAAGATGGGCTAAAAAATTATCTTAAATTAAAATCTTAAATTTTAACTTATTTAAATATGAAAGGAATTATTTTGGCCGGAGGAACCGGTTCACGCCTTAATCCACTCACGAAAGTCACAAACAAACATTTGCTTCCCGTATATAACAAGCCGATGATATATTATCCGCTTTTTACATTGAAAGAAGCTGGAATTGATAATGTTTTGATTGTTTCCGGAAGAGGTCATAGCGGAAGTTTTTTGGAACTCTTGGGATCCGGGGCGGGGCTTGGAATGCATTTATCATATGAAGTGCAAGAAGAGGCCGGCGGCATCGCGCAGGCGCTGGGGTTAGCTGAGGATTTCGCCGATAATGAAAAAATTGTCGTGGTTTTGGGAGATAATATAATTGAAGACAATATTTCCGAGGCTGTTGATAAATTTTCAAATCAGTCTAGTGGTGCCAGAATATTTTTGAAATCTGTAAAAAATCCAAAAGCTTACGGGGTGGCAAATATTGTTGATGAAAAGCTTGCCGAGATCATTGAAAAACCTGAAAATCCTCCATCCGATTTGGCCGTTATAGGCTGTTATATGTATGATTCTCGTGTTTTTGAAATTGTTAAAAATCTTTCTCCTTCGCACAGAAACGAATTGGAAATTACCGATGTAAACAATTATTATCTGAAAAGCGGAGAGCTTGAATATGATGTTTTGAATGGTTTTTGGGGGGATTGCGGAGAGTCTTTTGACAGTTTGCTGGAGTCTGCTCATCTCATAAAGGACAGTCGTCTGGCAAAAATGGATAATCATTTAAACTTATTTTGAAATGAGTAAAATTTTGACAGCTGGGTCTATAGCTTATGATCACCTGATGAATTTCGATGGAGAATTTAGACATTCAATTCTCGAAGGAAAAGATCTGAAAAAAATGAGCGTTTCTTTTTTGGCGAAAAATAAGGATTTAAATTTTGGAGGATGCGCTCCAAATATCGCTTATGGGCTTTCTTTGCTTGGGGATGAGGCGGCCGTCGTCGGAGTTGGCGGAAATGACTTTTTTGAATATGAAAAGATCCTTAGAAAAAAAAATATCATTACCGATTTTGTTGATATAGATAATGAAAGTGTGACTGCTGTGGCGTATATTTTGACGGATAAAAATCAGGGACAAATCGCGATTTTTTATCCCGGAGCGATGAGTAATGAAAATGTCGGGTTCGGGGTTGAAAAATTTGATTTTGAGGGCTATGAATATGGGATTATTTCGCCCGAACTCCCTGCTAGAATGCATTTTTGGTCAAAACTTTTCAAAGATTTTTCGATCCCTTATATTTTTGATCCCGGACAAGCGATTCCCGCCCTTACAAATGACCAATTTTTGGAGATAACAAAATATTCCGCGGGGCTGATTTTTAACGAATATGAAGCCGATTTGATTGAAAGCAAATTGGGGCTTTCCGTTGAAAAATTGGCTAAAGACAAAGAGTTTGTAATAAAAACCCTGGGAGCCGACGGGTGCGAAGTTTATACGAAAAATGGGGCAAATTCTTTTTCGGTTCCGGCCATTTCCGGATTAACGGAAGTCGACAGCACTGGATGCGGAGACGCTTTTAGAAGCGGATTTATACATGGAATTACAAACGGATTCGGACTTAAAAGGGCTTGTGAAATGGGAAATACCGCCGCTTCTTTCGTAGTGGTGGAAAAAGGTACTCAGTCTCATTTTTACGATGAGGGAACTTTTATGGAAAGGCTTGTTGAGAATTATGGAGAATAATTTATTTTAAAGCGTTTTTTATAAATGTTTTAAATTTTTCGTATTCTTTTTGAGTTTTTTTATTGTGGGTTTCGAATTTTGAAATCAATTCGTTTTCTTGCGATAGAGTTTTTGAAAATTGTTCTTTCAGGTTTTCAAATGTCGCTTCGTCAAGGTTTATAGCCAATTCCTTAAATCCGCTAAAGGCCAACAAGTCTTTTACCTTTGGAGCATAATTTAAGGCGATGAAAGGCGTGTTTGTTTTTATAGCCAAGATCAATGAGTGCAATCTCATTCCCAAAACCATTTTTGATTCTTTGTATTTTGTGATGATTTTTTTTAAATCATGATCGTTTATTATTTCGATTTTTGATTTATCGATGATTTTTTCAGTAATTTTTTTGCGCAAATGCTCGTCGGACTCAACTCCTTTCTGAAAATCAGCTAAAACGACCTGCCAGTTTTTCTCTTTTGCAAGCCAATTCAGGAACTCCGCAATATTATTTTCGAAATTTTTAGGCAAAGAGTTCATTTCTCTCAAAGAAACTAGAATTTGATCTTTTTTGTGAACCGATTCGCTTTCCGATTCCGAAAAAAAAGCAAAATCTGGATACACTCCGATATCTTTTTTTATTCCCAATTCTTGCAATCTTTTCTTTGACGACTCATCTCGAACACTTATTAGCGTTGCTTTTTCAAACAATTTTTTTACAAGAAATTTGCTTGGCGGATTTTTTATCATCCCGATACTTTGTCCCAACATGACAACTTTTTTTCCGTATTTATAAGCCATTAACGCTTGCCTGCCCCATATAAAATCCGCTCTGGTTTTTGGTCCTCCAAAAAGTCCTCCTCCTCCCAAAACAAAATAATCACATTCTTTCACCTTTTTAAAAGCATCACTTTTTTTGCAAAAAATATTTTTTAAAAAACTTCTTATTCCGGCTGGAAATTTCTCAGCACAATCAACTCCGTGAATATTTTGTGTCTCAACAATATCCCCGCTCAATACTGTAAAAGTCGCATCCGCAAAACATTCTTTCATCGTTTTCAACAGACCTTTAAGAATCAATTCATCCCCAAAATTTTTCGCTCCGTAATTTCCAGCTATAACTATTTTCATTCCAAAATTCTTAAATTAACTCCTTTAGACTATAGCTTTTCCTGTGAATATCGCAATATCCGTATTTTATTATTTTTGATCGATGCTCTCTTGTTCCATATCCTACGTGCTTATCAAATCCGTATTTATCGTATTTTTTTGAATAATAATTCATTAGCTTGTCACGCGCGACTTTTGCCAAAATCGATGCCGCTGCGATACATCTGACTTTTGAGTCCCCTTCCCACTTCATCTATGCCTGCGACACATTTAAAACCGGCTTTCTTGAGTTTAGCCTCAATAGACGATTTCTTCAGCATATAAGAAATTTATTCTTGCTTTGCTTCTTCTTTTTTTGATTCTTCCCCTTCTGGAGTCGTTGGGGCTTCCGTCGCCTCAGTTTCCGTAGTAATTTCTCCTCTTTCTATTGCGGCTTCCTGCTCCTCTTCTTTAGCTTTTTGTTCTGCCAATTCTTCTATGGATTTTTCGACTTCTTCTTCTTTTACGAATGTTTCTTTCAATCTTGCTGATTTTCCTCTTCTGTCACGCATATAATACAATTTTGCTCGGCGAACTTTGGATTGTTTTTTGACTTCGATTTTTTCTATGTTTTTTGAATATACCGCGAATGTTCTTTCCACTCCGATTCCTCCCACCACTTTACGCACTGTGATGCTCTTGTCCGCTCCGTGTCCGCTGTTTATCGCGATTACAAGTCCTTCGAATATCTGGATTCTTTCTTTTTCTCCCTCCTTTATTTTCTGGTGAACTTTGACTGTATTCCCAATTTTTACATCAGGGATTTTTTTCTTTGGAATTGCCAACTTTTGTACTTCTTGTAATAGGTTCATAACTTATCGGTTAAAATGCCTGAGTAATATATATAAGGTGATTTCCAAAATCAAGTAGAAATAGCTATTTTCAGCTTATTTTTTAACAATTACAGCTTTTTTACTGGAATCTGATTTGTAGGATCGTTAATTATTTCCGTGATAAACTTGTCGTTACAGCTAAGTCTGTACTTGTAATCTTCTTCGTTTATTATTGAAAATTTAACCGGACGAGTGGTTTTTATTTCGTTGTTCAAGTAATTTGTAAGTCTTTCTTTGTCAACTTCTCCAACTATCAACATATCCACCGATTTTGTAGGCTGTCCAACAAAAAGTCCTGAAAAAACGAGCATTTTTATATCCCCCATCGTATTTACTTCTTCCGATATATTGTCGTTCGAGGATAATGTTTTTACGAAAATGCTTTTCAATTCTTCGAAAAATATAAAATCTTTGTTCACATAATAATATTTTTTTCGATTCTTGGTTTTCGTCTTTAGAAAGCCAGTTCTCTTTAAATTATCGAGCTCTCTGCGAATGGAATTTATTTGTTCGCTTAATTTTCTTGTAAGTTCTCTGATGAAAAATTCTTCATCAGTCTTTAACAAGAATAGCGTCAGTAATTTGATCCTTGTGTTGGATGTAAATAGTCTTTTTAACATTGCCCTGTGATTGTTTGCCCATGGAACGAATACAAAATGTATACATTCCACTGGCAATGTATACACTTTTTAAAAGGATTGCAACATTTTTTTATACAAAGATGTTTTTTCTAGTGATGCCTATAGGCCATCCTCGGAATCTTCGTCCTCTGAAGCGTTCAAAACTTTTTGTAAAAAGGAGTGATAGAAAAATCCGGTGATGATTCCGATTACGGCTACTCCAAGGAAAATGAGCGTTGGACTGGATTCGATTTCGTAGAAGAAAAATAAAAGATTTGTGCATTGAGATCCGATATTTTCAAATCCTAAAATGAGTAGCAGGACTGTGAAAATGATGGATCCAGCGAGGTAAAAATTTTTCATAGGGACTTTTTTATGGACTGCTGAAATTCTATCACAACTTTTTTTTGTGCGCCAGATATTAGAGGACTTTCTCAAAAAGCTTTCTCAAAGTGAGCCTGTTTGCTAGCTGTGGTTTCAATTCGCCTTTTTGATAATCTGAATCTATTTTTGAATGCTCTTTTTCCGGATAAAAAGATTTTATCTTTTTGAGTTCCGTTTCTATTTCTTCATCCGAAACTTCGACTTTTTCCTCTTTTATAACATATTGCAACACGAGCCTTACTTTTATCCTTTTTTCAGCTTCCGGTTTGTACTTTTTCATCAGTTCGTCTTCCGTGGTTTGAGCTTGTTCCAAAAATTTCCCAAATTCCAATCCTTTCCCTGATATCTCGTCCTGCATTTCATGCAAAATATAATGAGCTTCTTCGTCTATCAAAGAATCCGGAACTTCGACTTTTGTTTTTTTCAACAACTCCTCGATGTATGCATTCTCGCTTTCTTGCTTGGCTTCTTGCGTTTTTCTAGCGTGAATATTTTTCTCAATATCTTTTTTCAAATCATCAATCGTCATCTTTTGCCCTGTCATTTTTTCGATAAATTCTTCATTCAATTCCGGAGCAATCCCCTCTTCCACTCTCTTTATTTCCACTTTAAATTTCACCTTTTTCCCTTGGAAATCTTTTTTGCCGTAATCTTTCGGAAAAGTTATTTCAAATTCCTTTTTCTCGTCTTTTTTCAATCCTACAAGCTGATCCTCAAATCCGGGAATCAATGTATTTTCTCCCAGAACCACCGGATGATTTTGACTTTTTGTATTTGCCAAAGCTTTACCGGATTCATCAAACCCTTCAAAATCCACCTCCACTCTATCCCCTTTTTTGGCTTCACGATCGGTGTCTTTGTAGATAGTGCCATGTTTTTTTAAATCTTTTATAACTTCTTCAATGTCTTTTTCGGAAACTTTCACTTCTTTTTTCACAACTTTTATCGATTTATAATCTTTCAATTCCACTTCCGGCAAAACCGCGACCACGGCGACATAAGCAAAAGGCTCTTCACTTTCTATCGTAATTTTCGGTCTGGAGACTACTTGAAGTTTTTCTTTAGTTACAACTTCCGCGTATGACATTTGCATAGCGAGTTCCTTCGCGTGCTCGTCGATGTGCTTTTTATCAATGTGTTTTTCGAGAACTGCTTGAGGAATGTGACCCGGGCGAAATCCTTTTATACTAACCTCTTTTGAGAGATCTTCGTAAGCTTTTTTATAATGTTTTTCCAGATCTTTCGCATCTATCGTCACTTTTATTTCCACTTCGGATTTCTGCAATTTTTTAATTGTATATTCCATGATTTTTGTTGGTAAATAAATTTTCTCGGAAAGTTTACCTGCCGAAAATGCTTTTGGCAATTGATTTTGGTAAGGAAATTTGGTATAATAGTTTGATATTTTTGAATCGAAAATAAAAATAAATATAAATGCCAGTAAAAAATCCTCAGGAACATCAAGATAGATTTACTGAACGACAGCTGAAGCCTGTGGACTCGATTTATGTGGAATCGACTGATTCCGTGGATTTAGATGCCGCCGAAAGAATAGGCTTAATCACTGATGACACTCGTGCAAAGATTAAGGAGGCCTTGGGAGCTGATCATGTTGAAATACTAAAAACCGCTAGAGATAGAATTTTAGCTGAAGGATCTCCGGCTATTAAGGAAAGTCTCTCCGACTCTGAAAAAAGAAGGGTTGCTTTGAAGCTGGCTTTTGAAAGAGTTTATGGAAAGTTTTTGCTGGAAGAGGACTATCGCAGATTGTCTGAAGATGATCCCAGACGGGTTTTTAATGGAAAATTTGAAGAGAAGATGGGAAAGGTTTTGAAAGTGGAAATTGACAATGAAACCGGTATCGCTGGCAGAAGTGAGCTTATGTCTGCCAGAAGGAGACTTTTGATGAGTGAAAACGGAGAAGATGTTTTGGAGGAGGCGTTTGCTGTAGAAAATCCTTTGAGTCCTGCTGAGATTGATGAAAATTTCAATGATGCCAATTCTATTTTAAGAACAGTGGCTTTTCAGGGATCTGCGGAAATTGATGAAGTAAAAAAACTGTTAACAGATTCTTCGAATAAGTCCGATATCCAAAAGGCTATTGATATATTACAAAATATTCATGGCTTTTTCGACGATAAAAATGAGCAAGTCAAGATTGCTACAATCATTGAGCATCTTGAAAAAATAGTCGGAATCGAGCCAGAAGTTTTGATAAAGCGGGCTATTGCCAAGAAAAAAGAAGCTGAAGCTAAAGTTAAAAGCGCTGAAAGCGCTATGGAATATTTTGATAAGAAGAGTAATGCTTCGGAAACGGAGGCGGCTATTAATAAGCTTAGAAAAGGGGTGATATTGGTAGCTGGACAGCCTCTTACTGATGCCGATAGTAAAAATATCGCAAGTGCTAAGAGCGAGAACCCCGATGTAGGCTCTTATTCTTTACCCATAAAAGAAACTTTAGTTGAACTTAATAGCATTATTTC
>JAQVVS010000032.1 GCA_028698865.1 Candidatus Altimarinota bacterium
CCGTATATACTAAATCAATTGCTGAAGCTCCGAATCTTCGGACCGCTCTGCAATTTCCAATTACTTTTTCGAAATATGGTAGATTTTGCAAAGCTCCTTTTAGGTGAAATCCTGTTGCTAAAACAGCTTTATCCAATGATTTCGTTTGTGAAACGTGGATTTTTTTGCCATTTAGAAATGCTCCTTTTCCTTTTCCTGCGTAAAAAAGTTCATCCATTTTTGGAATATATACGGCTCCGGCGATAATTTCGCCCTCCAAATATTCATAATTTTTTGATTCTGCTTGCTTTGCTTTTTTGAAAAGAGCTATCGAAATCGCGTAAAACGGCAGTTCTCTCGTGAAATTCATAGTCCCATCCAGCGGGTCGACTATCCAAATATATTCCGAATCTTTGATTTCATCTGAAATTCCATTTTTGAAATTATCTTCTTCTCCCAAAACCGCGTGTTTTGGAAAAGTTTTTTTAATTGCTTTAGTGATGAGTTTTTCCGCGGCTTGATCGACTTCCGTGACGAGGTCGTTTTTTGCTTTTTCCTCTATTTTGAAGCCTGTTTTCGACTTTTTTAAAATCAATTCTCCAGCTTCGCGAATTGTTTTGTTTATGAATGGAATGTAGTTCATAAAAATACGTTATTAGATGTCAGACACTTCCATTGTATCATATCTCGTGGTAGACTCCTTCCACTTGTTTATTTTTAGAAATATGAGTGAAAAAAAGTTTGTTTTAAAATCTGAAATGTCTCCGAAAGGTGATCAGCCGGAGGCGATAAAGGCTCTTGTTAAAGGGCTTGAGAAAAAAGAGAGGTATCAAACTTTGCTGGGAGTGACCGGGAGTGGAAAAACTTTTACGATGGCGAAAGTTGTTGAGCAAATGCAGAGGCCGACGCTTGTTCTTGCTCATAACAAGACTCTTGCCGCGCAGCTTTGTAGTGAGTTTCAGGAATTTTTTCCTGATAATGCGGTGAGTTATTTCGTTTCTTATTATGATTATTATCAACCGGAAGCGTATATGCCTTCGACGGATACTTATATTGAAAAAGATGCTTCTATAAATGAAGAGATTGAAAAATTTCGTCATGCGGCGACTGCAAATTTGCTTACTAGAAAGGATGTTTTGATTGTGGCTTCTGTATCTTGTATTTATGGGTTGGGAAATGTTACTGATTATGAAAAATTGGCTATTCATTTGAAAGTGGGAGAAACTATTTCTCGTGATAAATTGCTTCGAAAATTGACGGATATTCAATATGTGAGAAGTAGTATGGAATTCAAAAATGGTATGTTTCATGTGCTTGGAGATACTGTGGAAATTTTTCCTCCTGATAGAGATACGGTTTTTAGATTGGAATTTTTTGGTGATGAAATTGAGGCTATTTCGGAAGTGGAAGCTTTTACTGGAGAGGTTTTGAATGAGTTAAACGGTTTAGACATTTTTCCTGCGAAACATGATGTGACTACTCCGGAAAAAATTGAAAGAGCTGTGGCTGGAATTCGCGAAGATCTTGCCTTGCGCTATGAACAGTTGATAAAAATGGGAAAACATTTGGAGGCGGAAAGGATTAAAACGAGAACGGAATATGATATCGAAATTCTGCTGGAGACCGGATATTGTAGCGGAATTGAAAATTATACGAGGTATTTGAGTGGGAAAAAAGAAGGTGAGAGGCCGACTACTTTGATGGATTATTTGCCGGAAGATTATTTACTTTTTATAGATGAATCGCATATGTCTGTGCCACAGATAGGGGGAATGTTTAACGGAAATTATTCTCGAAAAGCGACTTTGGTGGAGCATGGATTTAGGCTGCCTTCTTCATTCGATAATCGACCTTTGAAGTTTAATGAATTTGAGGAGTATATGAAAAATACGGTTTTTGTTTCTGCTACTCCGGGAAAATATGAAATTGCGAATACGAAGCCGACTGCGATTGTGGAACAAGTGGTGAGGCCTACTGGGCTTGTGGATCCGGAAGTTGAAGTGCGTCCCACAAAAGGGCAGATCGAGGATTTGATGAAAGAAATTCACGGGCGAGTTGAGGCGGGGGAGCGTGTTCTTATTACCACTTTGACAAAGAGGAGCGCGGAGGATTTGACGGAATTTTTATCGGATGCGGATATTCGCGTGAGATATTTGCATTCTGATATTGATACGATTGAGAGAATAGAAATTTTGAGGGATTTGAGGTTGGGAAAATTTGATGTGCTTGTTGGAATTAATTTGCTTAGAGAGGGATTGGATTTGCCGGAAGTGAGTATGGTTGCGATTTTGGATGCGGACAAGCAAGGATTTTTGAGAAGTGGAAGTGCTTTGATTCAGACTATTGGGCGATGCGCGAGAAATGTGAATGGTAGAGTGATAATGTATGCGGATAAAAGAACGGATGCTATGAAATATGCGATTAGTGAAACCGATAGAAGGCGAAAAAAGCAAGTTGCATACAATAAAAAACATGGAATTACTCCTGAAACGATTAAGAAATCCATTCGCGATATTACTCATTTTGGTGGGAAGAAAAAGGAAAAGAGGAGAGAATTGGATTTCAAAAAAGTGCCGAAAGATGAAGCTAAAAGGCTTGTTCAAGCTCTGGAAAACAAAATGGATTTGGCTTCGCAAAATCTGGAATTTGAGAAGGCGGCTGAACTGAGAGATGAGATAGAAGTTTTGAGGGAGGAATTTGGGATTTAGAGCCCTCTTCCCCCGCCGCCGCCGAAGCCGCCGCCTGAAAATCCGCCACCAAATCCGCTTCCGCCACTCCATGCGCCATCACCGCCTTTTCCTCCTGGTCTGGAAGTGATATTTTGGCTGAACTTATCTCCGATGGAGCTGAGTTTGTCAGCGAAATACACCATTGTGAAGCCGTTATTTCCCCATGTGCGATTCGTGTGATACCAGCTTGGAGGATTTTTTATCAAGCCATCAAAAACCTTTGTCCACTTTTTTATCAATCCGAAAGCCATCGCGTAAGGAAGCAATTTTTCAAACATGATGTTTTGAGATTCTTGGAAATGCATTCTGTCTTTTTCTGCTGTGTCTATATATTCGAAAAGGCCTTTTAGATGATAATAAGTTTGTGTGCCCTTTTTGCTTTTGCGAGGCATTTTCATTCCAAAAATTATTATTATCAGGCCGGAGGCCCCAAATCCAGCAATTGAAATCATGGACATATTTAATACAAGTACTAATATTTCCCCGAAAAATATCGGTAGAGCTAAAACGATTCCGCCTATTATTGCGTAAAATCTTCTGACTGTTGATGGGTTGCGTGGGAAGTGGTCGTCTTTTACCAATTGTTCCATCACCGATTTCTCGATTTTTGGGAGGTGCGCGTAAAATTTATTTTTCAAGTCGGAGAGTTTTGTTTTTTGGCCGGCTTGGTTTGTCGGGAAAATGGCTGATAGAATTATTTTTTCGAATGGTTTTACGGTTTCGGGATATTCTTTTATCAATTCAAATTCGTAATCTTCATTTTTGAAAATAATTCCTTTTTTTTCAAGTTCGTTGATCCGCAAAAATCCTTTTATCGCGAAATCTATTATTGTAGAAGTGATGTCTCTTGGATCGAGTTTTTCATCCATCAAAGTGCCGGTTTCGGCCGGAGAAAGATCTTTTGGGGGTGTGTAGTGTGGCATGATTGTGTTTGAAACTTCTTGGTTGTCGCGGCCGCGTTGATACCATAATAAAAACATTCCTATTAAAGTGAAAATCGCGAAAAATATTCCGAAATTGTTTAACAAAAAGTCGATGATTTGTGAGAATGTGGATGGAGGAGTGATTGTTCCTTTTGGCATTCCTATAACTATAGTGAGGTTTTCGTATGGATTTAGAGGTTTTGTTGTTTCAAAATTTACGGTTTGATTATCCGGAAATGATGTTTTGCAATTTTGCTCGGTTGAGCCGTATTCACCGGTGTAGCAAGTTGTTTTCAATTCGTCTTTTGAGAATGATTTTGGCAGGGAAATTTTTGCTGTCAGTTTTTGAATTGGAACTACCCATTCCGTCCCGTTTACATTCCAATAAAATTCATCATGCTCTTCAAAAAATCCTATTACTTTTTTTGCCGTGTATTTTGGAATGAACATAGCTTCGGAATTCAATGTTTTTCCGCTTGGTTCATACATGTCTATATTTAAATATCCGTTTTCTCTATATATATCATTGTTCCAAGAAAATCCTTTTTCGTCGGTGGCTGAAACGAAATCCAGCTTTGCGTTTACCGTTTCAAGGCCGGTGTATTTGTATGGAATTGAACGACCTAGTCCTTTGTGAACTTCGTTTGTGAAATCAGCCAAAATGTTTTCGGTGATTTCGACTTTTCCATCATTGTTTATGGAAATTTCGGAATGGAAATTTTTTATTTCCCAATTTTCCGCGTAATAGGCAAAACTCGACTGAGGAATCATCGCAGATATTGCTGTAAATATGCAAAATAATGCGAGTTTTTTCATATTATTATTTTTGTGGGGGCTCTGCTGGTGGAGCTGCTGGCGCTTCTGGAGTCGGAGTTGGCTCGGCTGGAGATGATGGAGTCGTTGCTGGGGCTTCCGGAGCTGGACTCTCAGGCGTTCCGCTGAAACTTACTTTTACATTTTCTTTTTCGCCTTCTGTTGCTTGGAAGAAATCGCGTTTTGTAAATTTCAACATTCCGGCGATTATATTATTTGGAAAAACTTCTAATTTTGTATTGAAGTCGCGAACTGTCGCATTGTAGTAGCGGCGAGACATTTGTAGGTGCTCTTCAACTTCTTTCAAGGTCTTTTGCAGATCCAAGAAATTTTGATTCGCTTTCAAATCCGGATAATTTTCCGCCAAAGCAAAAATCGTTTTCAATGCTCCGCTGATCGCATTTTCCGCTTTTTCTTTTTCTTGTGGAGTTTCCGCTTTCATCGCGATGTTTCTGGCTTCGATAACTTTTTCGAGAGTCGTGCTTTCGTGAGAAGCGTAGCCTTTTACCATTTCAACTAAGTTGGGGATGAGGTCATACCTTCTTTTGAGTTGAGTGTCGATGTCCGCCCACCCTTCTTCACATTTGTTTTTCAATGTAATAAGCGAATTGTATAAAAACACAACCAATACGCCTATCACCCCTACTGCGAGTAAAAGATAAATTATGCCACTCATTTTTTTATGGTTAAATAAATACCAGAAGTATTTTACTCTTTAAATTCTTTTTGGTAAATAAATTGTTTTTATAGAGAGAAGTTGCTTTTGCCAGTTTCTCTGATTTGCTCTTCTTGAATGGCTTTTAGTCGTTCTTCATCTACTTTTACATGAGTTGTCCATCCTGGCCAGCCATAATCACGCCATTCAATTACCGCAGGCTCATTTGGATGGTCGGTTTGCAGGCCTTTTCTCCTTAGAATTTCATTTTTTTTGTTTGCTAGGTCAGTAAGAGGGTTTATTGAATATGGGCTTATTCTTACATCTGCGCAATTGTGTTCTTTCCATTTGTTGTTAGGGAATAATCTTCCCCAGTGAGATTTGTCATACCAATCATCCATTAGGCATTGCAATTGTCTGTTTGTGTTCGGATCATTTTTGAACATTATTCCCGGATATGCGCCGCGCGGTTGATTGTTGAATCCTTCATCCCATTTATTAGCGACATGAACTCCTCCGAGCCCTATTCCTAGGGCTAATATAGATCCAACTACCCAATTTCTTATCTTGCGAAGTCCTTTGATTTCTCTAATTTCTTCGACGCTTTTCGATGGATCAATTTTTCGTTTTTCAGCCCAATCAATTAGCTTTTCTCTTGCTATTTCTGATTCTGTGAATTCTCTGCACTCTTCTTCATGAGGATCGACTTCCGGACTATCTTTTTTCCAAGGCATTTTCATAATTTTGATGATTTATTTATAATACAAGATGCCTATTTTACTTACTTTGCTTATTTTGTCAATAGCTGTTTTTAGGGCTACGCTTGTTGATTATTTGCAAACATGTTGATTTATATTTGCTTAAATCGTTTTGCGAGCTAGGGAGTTATGATTTGAATGCATGGAAATTTGATTTTGAAATTTTTGTGATATATTCTTTGGCGTGTTTAAAAATTAAAAAAATCATATGTTAAAAAGTTTTAAAAAGATAAAAAAGATAAACGCAAATTTTTGGTTTTATGCTTTGATGGGATTTGTCGCTGTCGTTTTGATCGCGATTCGGGCTTTTCCTTATATTTTGCATGGGCCTTTCGGGTTCGGGTATGATACGGGAATTTATAAGAAAGTTTTTGAAGAAATGACGAGTTTTTTTGATATTTTCAGTTCTCAGATTTATGTTTTGCCCGCTGGATTGGCTTATTTGTTTAATCTTTTGCATATTCCTTCAGGATTTTTGCTTTATTTTTCTTATATTCTTTTTAGTGTTTTGATTGCTTGGCCGCTTTATTTACTCACGAAAGAGTTTTTTGGAAAGACTGCTGGGCTTGTTGCCGTGGCAATTTTCGCGGTTTCTTATGTGCAAGTTTTCGCTTCCGTTTTTTATCTTTTCAAGGAAATGCTTGGGGCGGTTTTTATGCTTTTTGGGTTTTTGTATTACGCGAGAAAGTCCAGATTGTTTTATCTGTTCGCGATTTTATTGGTATTTACTCAGTTGCCTTTGTTTTTGGTTTTGGCTGTGGGGACGGGATTATCAATGATTGTAAATTTCAAGAAAGATTTGAAATTTAATTTGAAAGCTTTTGGGATTGTGGTTCTCGGGCTTTTGTTTTTGGCTGTGTTTACTCCAAGTCATTTGATTGTAGCTTGGGATGTTGTGACGGGAGCGTTTATTAATTCAAGTTCCGGATTTAGCCCTCATCAGTCGGGTTCTTTTATTTCGATTAAAGAGTTTATATATAGGGAATGGCTTTTTTTGGGGTTGGGAGTTTTGGGTTTTATTTTTGCGATCAGAGAAAAGAAGCTTTTGTTTTTAAATTTTGCTGTTGTTTTTTTGGCGGCGGTTGTGTTTTTTGAATTGTTTTTTGAAAGAAGGTTTGTTATTCCTTTGAGTTTATTGAGCATTCCTTATGCGGGATATTTTGTCTCTGTTGTTTATGAAAAGTTTTTGAAAAAATATTCCGTTTTGAAATATTTGGCTGTGATTGTTTTTGTTTTGATTATTTTAATTGCTACGAGATTTCATTATCGCACGACTTATCCCGCTTTAAATGCCGAAGAACAATGGGCTTTGCAAACATTGATTGATAAAGCTGATACCGAATATGTGATGGCTACAAACAGTTATTATGCTCCGTGGCTTTATGGATTTTCAGGGAAAACAACTCTTGCTCCCGGCATTTTCATAAGTCCTTGGGATATTCAAAAGTGGAATGAATATAATGCGGGATCGAATGTGGTTCGCTCGAATATGCTTATAAAAGTGGCGAATGAATATGGGAAATTTTATGTGCTGGAAGGCGTCAGACAGCCATATACCAGAGCGGATAAAGGAAGTCCGTTGATAAAAAGGATTTTTGATGTGAACGGGGCGAGGATTTATGAAGTTTCTCCGTCGGAAGTTTCGTATTGAGTTTCCTCCGAATCTAGCGCGTCTTTTTGGACATAGTGTCCGAGTTTTTTTCGAAGTTTTTGTAAATGAATGAAGTTTATGAAGGTGAGGACTATTAAAAAGAAGATTCCTACAACTATGAATAAATCAAATAATCTAGCCACTTTTAGTATCGGGAGGAATTCTTTGAATATTGATGGAAATATAGAGGTGATAATTATTCCAAAAAATACTAGCCCCCATATTATCAAGCTTATCGCGCCGAAATATTTTTTGCGAAAACAATAATATGTGAAAAAAATCATTGAAAGGCTAAAGACGACTGAGGCTATTTGTAATCCATTTATTTCCATTTCTTATTTTTTAAATGTTTTGAACACTTTCCACCCGAGTATTTTAAAGAGAACGGATATTCCGTCAAGGATATTCATTCCTTTGTATTTTTCCAAATATATTGTGTCTATCGGAATTTCTTTGTATTTCAATTTGTGTTTTGCGGCGTTTATGATCATTTCTATTTCCACCGAGTACCCATGACTTTCCCATCTGATTTTGTTGAAAATTCGTGATCTGAATGCGCGAAATCCGCTTTGCGTGTCGTTTATGAAATATCCGTAAAGAAGGTTTGTAGTGATGGAAATAATTTTGTTTCCTATGAATGGAATCAGTCTGGATGAGACGCCCGCGACTCTGGATCCGAAAACTATATCGATGTCGGGATTTTTTTGAAATACTCTTAAAAATCTGCTTATGTCGGATGGTTTGTGCTGGAGGTCGCTATCCATTACTACTATTATGCCGGCTTTTTCCTTGATCGCTTTCATGGCTCCGGTTTCGAGACTTTTGCCTTTGCCAAGGTTTGTTTTGTGTTTTAAGTAGGTGATTTCCGGATAGTTTTCTTTGATGATTTTTTCGGTTTTGTCGATGGATCCGTCATCTACCAAAATGAGGTGGGGTAAGTGTTTTTCGGGAAAAGCTTCTATGAATTTTTTGATATATTTTTCTTCGTTGTAGACTGGCGCGACTATTCGGTAATTCATTATGTTATGGATAGATATGTCCGATTTTGATAAACTTTGTGCGACGATTATATTATATTTTTATGAAAAAGGCGATTTTAATATCGGAATCCACGGTTTATAAGGGGAAGGATGGGAAAATAATTTCTAGAGGAGGTGGAGAAGTGTATATGCATAATTTGGCTAAGTTCCTTTTGAAATTGGGGGTTGGGGTGACGGTTTTTGGGATTAAAGAATTTGATGATCAAGTGGCGCAGGAGGTTATAGAGGGTGTTGTTTATGAGAGGTGCGGGGTTTTTTCGAGGAAGTCGTTTGGGCTTTTTGGGTATTTGCGGAGAGCTGTGAAAAAAGCGAAAGAATATGATTTTGTTTTTGTTAATCAATTTGTTCCTCACTTGGTTTTGCCTTTTGTTAAAGGCAAAAAGAAGGTTGCGATAATTCACGATGTTTACAAAAATGAGGGGATTGGATTTTGGATTAGTCAGTATGGTTTTTTTGTTGGAATTATTGGGTTTTTGGTGGAGAGGGTTCAATTGTTTTTTGATGGGAAATATTCGGACGTGATAATGACTGTTTCGGAAGGCAGTAAGAAAAAAATTATTCGTGCGATTGGTGAAAAAGCTTATAAGAAAGTCGTTATTTGCCCTTCGGTTATTCGTGAAAATTCTGGAAATTCTGAAATTGCGAATTTTGAAAAGGAAAATATGCTTTTGTTTGTTGGAAGATTTGTCGATTACAAGCATCCCGAGCATGTTCTTTCGGTTTTGAAAAAAATTCGAGAAATTTTTCCGGATTTCAGGGCGGTTTTTGTGGTTCCCAGAGTTGAAGAAAAAACTATCGCGTTTTTTGAGGACGAGAGGAGGCGAATTGGGATTGCGAATGATTGGTTTTTGATTAAGCGATGTGGTGGCGATGATGAGGTTGCGGAGTTGATGATAAAGGCGAAGTTGCTTGTTCAGCCGTCTTTTATTGAGGGGCAGGGGATTGTGATTTTGGAGGCGTTGATGGCGGGGACGCCTGTGATTGCTTATGATTTGGAGGCTTATGAAGGGATGCTTT
>JAQVVS010000033.1 GCA_028698865.1 Candidatus Altimarinota bacterium
CTTTCTTCATAAGTCTCTCGTCTATGAACGGTCCTTTTTTTGCGCTTCTTCCCATTGTGGATTAAGAGTTAGTAATTATATTAAGCTTTCTTCCTTCTATCTTTTAATATCATCATATTTGTGTATTTTCTGCGTCTTGTTTTAAATCCTAGAGTCGGCATTCCCCATGGAGTTTTCGGATGTTTCAATCCTATTGGACTTCTTCCTTCACCACCTCCGTGTGGATGATCTACCGGGTTCATAACGCTTCCTCTTACATGAGGCCTTCTTCCCATGTGTCTTTTTCTTCCGGCTTTTCCTATCTTTATATTACTGTGATCCAAGTTTCCAATTGTTCCTATAGTGGCGTAGTTTGTTTTTTCAACAAGTCTTATTTCGCCCGATGGCATTTGTATTTGAGCTTTTTGAGTTTCAAGAGATACCAATTTGATGTTTGCTCCCGCGCTTCTGCCGAGCTGTCCTCCTTTTCCTTTGTTTAATTCCACTTCACACATGCTGTATCCAACAGGAATGCTTTTTATCATCATTCGGTTTCCGACTTGGATTGGAGCCTTTTCTTTCGTTATTAAGTTGTCTCCTACTTTTACTCCATCTGGAGCCAAATGATATCTTTTTTCTCCGTCTTTGTAATTTACCAACATTATTCTTGCTGTGCGATTTGGATCATACTCTATTGCCGCTACGACCGCAGGGATTCCTGATTTATCCACTCTATTAAAGTCAACCATTCTGTAAAATCTTTTTGCGCCGCCTCCTCTGTGTCTTGAAGTAATTCTTCCAAGATTGTTTCTGCCGGCATGACGTTTTATCTTTACTATAAGGCTTTTTTCGGGTGTTGTTTTAGTAATCTCTTCGAATGAAGAAACGCTCATATGTCTTAATCCCGGGGTTGTTGGTTTAAACTTTTTTAGTGCCATTATTTTTTCTTAGAATCTTTGAATTTATTTGGATCTATTGTTTTTCCTTCTTTTATTGATACAGTTGCTTTCTTAATTTTCGCTCTTTTTGTGAACACTTTTCCTTTTGAGCCTAAAAATCTGACTTTTTTCGGCATGATGGAAATGGTCACCTTGTCCGCCTCAACTCCATATAGGTCTTTTATCGCTTTTTTGATCAAAACTTTGTTTGCGTCGAGTCTAACCAAGAATGTGTATTGCTTGTTTGCTTGAGCTAGAGAGCTTTTTTCGGTTGTTAGGTTCTTTATGATCGGTGATATTCCCTGCATTATTTTTTCTTGGTTAAGAAGGTTTCCTCTAATTTCGCTACAGAATCTTTTAATAAGATGACAGTCTTGTAGTCCTTGAGGTCTCTTATGTTTACATATCCTGCAGTTATCGTTTTTACATTTTGTAAATTTGCGGATGACTTTTCGATTACTGAGTTTTTTTCCGGAAGAACTATCAATACATTTCTCGTAATCGGAAGTTTCTTTATCATTGTTTCAAAATCTTTCGTTTTTGGCTTTTCGGATTTGTATTCTTCCAATCCTATCACTTCATTCTTTCTTACTTTTTCGGAAAGAGCGCAGAACAAAGCAAGTCTGCGTTGTTTCTTCGGCATATCTTTAGAGAAATTCCTATTATTTCGTGGACCAAAAACTACTCCTCCAGTTCTCCATTGTGGAGCTCTGATAGTTCCTTGACGAGCGTTTCCGGTTCCTTTCTGTTTGTATGGTTTGCGTCCACCTCCTCTAACTTCGGCTCTGGTTTTTGTGTGAGCCAAATTCACTCTCTCGTTTGCAGATTGTCTAATCAACGCTTGGTGAACCAAGTCTCTATTAAAAGGAACTTCAAACATTTCATTTGGAAGATCCAATGTTCCATTCTTTGTTCCGGATTGTGTGTAGAGATCGATTTTCATTTAACTATTTCTTTATTATTACTAGTCCTCCGTTTGGGCCGGGGACAGCTCCTTTTATACAAATGATATTTTTTTCCGTGTTGATCATTCCAACTGGAACTTTATGCAATGTTACTTGGTCAGTACCCATGTGTCCTGGCAATTTTTTTCCTTTATGCACTCTTCCCGGCTTTGCACAGGCTCCTACTGAACCCGGTTCTCTTTTGAAATGTGATCCATGACTTTTTCTTCCTCCGTGAAAATTGTATTTCTTCATCACTCCTTGATATCCTTTTCCTTTTGAAATCGCAACGACCGTCACTTTTTCAACATCTTTCATGGTCTCAACGGAAACGGATTGTCCCAATTGATAATTTCCAAGCTCGGATTCGTCCACTTTTATTTCCCTGAGATGATAGAATTTTTTTGTCTTTGAAGGCTTTTTCAATTTGGAAAAACCTAGGACTATCGCCGGATATCCATCTTTTTCAACTGTTTTGATTTGCGCGACCTCATTTGGTTCGCAATGCACAACAGTTACTGGGATCACACGGCCATCATCTTGAAGAAGACGAGTCATACCTAATTTTTTACCGAGAATTCCTGACATGGTTTGTAGAGGTTAATTCCACCAGAGGCGGATGGCCTTGAAAGATATTCGGTAATACCCGTCGAAAGGCGCTTACTAACATGCAATCTTCAAATTGCCGTTAGAATATACAGATGAGCGTATGTGTAGTCAAGAGAAAAATTCAATGATTATTCAATAATGTTTTTAGGGGCTTGTTTAAGCGGTTTTTTTGTAAAAAAAAAGCGCTTTTTGAGGACGCTTTTTTCGCAATTTTTTTATAGAGTTCGTGTCTTTTTAGAGTTTAATCTTCTTGCAACATTTTAATTTCGATTTCTACTCCGGCTGGAAGATTTAGGCTGGAAAGAGATTCGATTGTTTTCGGAGTTGTTTCGCGAATGTCGATAAGCCTGCTGTGAGTGCGTATTTCAAATTGTTCGCGAGCGTCTTTGTGAACGAAAGTGGATTTGTTGACGGTGAATTTTTCGATTTTTGTTGGAAGGGGGATTGGACCTGCGATGATAGCTCCGGTGCGTTCGGCGGTATCGATGATTAATTTTGCTGATTCATCGATGACTTTGTTGTCGAACGATTTGATTTTGATACGAATTTTTTGTTGGTTTGATGCCATTTTTTTATGGGGTTATTTAAATTATTAAAATTCTAAAGCTGTACTGACTTTGTTTGAAATATAGGATCCTGTTTCAGCAGCTGTAGTTGGTTGAATAGGATCTTTCACTTCTTCTATTAGATTTCCTGTTTGTAAATCATACGATTTGCATTCTGTCCCATATCCATCTGGGGCTTGCACAACTATTTTTGATGGTTGGGATTTTCCTATTCCAATTATGGACCATGCCAACATCCCTTCTTCTATTGGAATTGCTACTTCTCCGACTCTGTTTTGTAGAGTTTGCACGGATTGAGGAGTTAGCGTTTGCGGAAACTCATATCGTTCGTTTATTGATGTGGGGTTTTCCTTGTTTGTCATATTTTTAAAATTAGTTAAATTGCCGAGTTTATAGCTCGGCTTAAGTTTATTAAGCGGTGATGGAATTTTTAATCCGAGCTGTCCTGCATCCTTTTTAAAAAGGGGAGCGGGTGGTTTCCTAAAAACAGGAAAACAAATTTTGTGCGATATTTATAAAGGTTTTGGATGGAAATGTCAAAGTTAAAAATTTATTTGATTTAGCTTTCTAGAATATGTTATAAGTTTTTCTTATTTTATTAACAATTATTGTATGGGTCTGGAAAAAGGATCTGGTCGGGTTGGGGAGGTAGGAAAAGCTATCATTTTAGCAACGGCTTTAGCTGGACTGGCTGGATGTTGTGGGCCTAATAGTTCTAAGACGGCTAGCTCTGTAAATAAGGCTGTTACAAGATGTTTGTATACGAATGTTCCTGGATTTTCTGCCAAAATTTGTGATCCAGCTTATTCGGAAGCTTTGTTGCAAGATTTTTCGAAAAATTGTCCTGGAGTGGGCAATTTGGATGAGGTTCTTAACGGGAAGCCTTTAATGACCGTAGCTGGTGTTGTTAGAGCTACTTTTAACGATCAATGTAAGCAAGTTTTACAATCTAAAGAAGATGATTCTGGAGATGATGGACTTTTGATTGTTCCGATTTTTATGCCTTAATTTTTTTATAGCAAAAGAAAAGACCCGCCTAGGCGGGTCTTTTCAGGTAAGCGATTTTTTAGATTCCCGTCTGTGCGGGAATGACATTATGTAATAATTTTTGCTACTACTCCTGAGCCTACTGTTCTGCCTCCTTCACGAATGGCAAACCTGGTTCCTTGTTCCAAAGCGATAGGAGCTCCTAGAGTAACAATCATTTTTACATTGTCGCCAGGCATAACCATTTCTACGTCTGCAGGTAATTCACAAGATCCTGTAACGTCAGTTGTTCTGATGTAGAATTGAGGTTTGTATCCTTTGAAGAATGGAGTATGTCTTCCTCCTTCGTCTTTTGTCAAAACGTAAACTTCGGATTCGAATTTTGTATGAGGAGTAATAGTTCCTGGCTTTGCCATAACTTGTCCTCTTTCGATTTCTTCTCTTTCAATACCTCTAAGAAGTAGACCTACGTTATCTCCAGCTTGTCCTCTGTCTAGAGTCTTGCGGAACATTTCAACTCCAGTAACTACAACTTTTCTTGTGTCTGGATGAATTCCAACTAATTCAACTTCTTCATTTACGTTGATAACTCCTTGTTCGATTCTTCCTGTGGCAACTGTTCCTCTACCTTTGATAGAGAATACATCTTCCACTGGCATCAAGAATGGTTTGTCTAGTTCACGTTGAGGGTCTGAAATATAAGCATCCAAAGCTTCCAAAAGTTCTACGATTGGTTTTGTAGCTTCCTCGTCATCCGGATTTTCTAAAGCTTTTAAAGCGGAACCTTTTACGATTGGAGTTTCGTCGCCTGGGAATTCATATTTTTTCAAAAGATCTCGGATTTCCATTTCGGACAATTCTGCAATTTCAGGATCAGCAATGTCCATCTTGTTCATGAAAACAACGATGTAAGGAACATTTACCTGTCTTGCCAACAAGATGTGTTCTCTTGTTTGAGGCATAGGACCGTCTGCCGCTGACACTACCAAGATCGCTCCGTCCATTTGAGCGGCTCCTGTAATCATGTTTTTAACATAGTCGGCATGTCCAGGACAGTCTACGTGAGCGTAGTGTCTTTTTGAGGTCTCATACTCCTGATGAGAAGTTGCGATTGTTATACCGCGGGCTTTTTCTTCGGGAGCGTTGTCAATTTGATCGAAAGCGATAGCTTTGTTGCTTCCTCCAAATTTTTTTGCAGCTACCGTTGTGATAGCGGCGGTAAGCGTTGTTTTACCATGGTCTACGTGACCAATTGTTCCAACGTTTACGTGTGTTTTACTTCTGTCAAATACACCTTCAGCCATATTGGATTTTTTTAAGAATTATTAGATTTAATATATGTAAAGCTTGAATTTAGCGCGGGAATAGTATAGCAGTTTTCTCTTTTATGCAAGTAAATTTCGTTTCCTTATTTCTTTTTTTTGGAGATAATCTCTTCCGTTACATTGTTTGGTGCTTTTGAGTAGTGTCCGAATTCCATTGTGTAGTTTCCTCTTCCTTGAGTCATTGATCTCAAATCTGTTGCGTATCCGAACATCTCAGCCAAAGGGACTTCCGCTTTGATGAATTTTATAAGACCTCTGTCTCCGCTTTCCTGAATCTGTCCGCGACGAGAGCTGATATTTCCCATTACATCTCCGAAATAATTTTCTGGAACGGTTACTTCCACTTTCATTATCGGCTCAAGAATTACTGGACTTGCGGCTTTTGCTGCATTTTGGAAACAAATGGATCCCGCTATTTTGAATGCCATTTCCGAAGAGTCCACATCATGGTAGCTTCCGTCATATAGCTCAACTTTTACATCTACGATAGGATATCCCGCTTGGATACCTCTGGTCATAGCTTCTTGGACACCTTTATCGACCGCCGGAATAAATTCTCTTGGGATTTTTCCTCCAACAATTGAATTTACAAATTCGTAACCTTTTCCAGGTTCTTGAGGAGAAACAGTCATAAGTACGTGTCCGTATTGACCTTTTCCACCTGATTGTTTCGCGTATTTTTCTTCCATTTTCACCTCTTTTGTAATTGTTTCTCTGTATGCTACTTGTGGGGCGCCGATATTGGCTTCAACTTTGAATTCTCGTTTCATTCTGTCTACGATAATATCCAAATGAAGTTCTCCCATTCCTCGAATAATCGTCTGAGCTGTTTCTTCGTCTGTGTGAACTTTGAAAGTAGGATCTTCTTGTGCAAGTTTTTGCAAGGCAAATCCCATTTTTTCTTGGTCGGCTTTTGTTTTAGGTTCTACAGCGATACTGATAACCGGATCCGGGAATGTGATTGATTCGAGAAGAATCGGGTTTTCCGGATCACAAAGAGTGTGTCCTGTCCAAGTCTTTTTTAGTCCTACGACAGCTGCTATGTCTCCAGCCTTTATTGATTTTATTTCCAATCTGTTATTTGAGTGCATTTGAATCAATCGTCCTATTCTTTCTCTTTCTCCGGAGGAAGTGTTTAGGGCATAACTTCCAGCGTCGAGTTGTCCCGAATAAACGCGGATGAATGTCAACGTTCCAACGAATGGATCAGTTGTTACTTTGAACGCCAAGGCTGAGAATGGAGAGTTTTCATCCAAACTTCTTTCTATTTCTTCGTCTGTTTTTGGATTGGTTCCTTTTACAGGAGGAATGTCGTGTGGAGAAGGAAGGAATGCGCAAACAGCATCAAGTAAAAGCTGAACTCCTATGTTTTGTAGAGCTGTTCCGCATAGAACAGGGAATATTTTAACGCCAATCGTTGCTCTGCGAATAGCTTCTTTTAATTCAGGAATTGTTATTGATTCTTCGCCTTCGTTTAAAAATTTTTCCATCAAAATATCGTCATTTTCAGCAACTTTTTCAACCATTTTAGATCTCCATTCTTTCACTTTACTCAGCATGTCTTCCGGAATTGGGATTTCTTTTTTGTTTTCACCTTTTGCTCCTTCGAATGTGTAAGCTTTTTGTTCTATCAAATCAATTACGGACTTGAAATCGCTTTCTATTCCAATAGGCAATTGGATCGCTACTGCATTTGGATTTAATCTTTTCCAAATACTGTCAATACTCATATAAAAATCTCCACCCATTTTGTCCATTTTGTTTATGAAAGCGAGGCGAGGAACATTGTATTTATCTGCTTGTCTCCATACTGTTTCTGATTGAGGCTCTACACCCATAGCTCCGTCAAAAACTATAACTCCTCCATCCAGTACGCGGAGTGATCTTTCAACTTCCACGGTAAAATCAACGTGTCCTGGAGTGTCGATGATATTAAAACGATATTCTTGACCGTCCGGAGTTTTCCAAAAACAAGTTGTTGCCGCCGCCGTAATAGTTATTCCTCTTTCTCTTTCTTGTTCCATCCAGTCCATCGTTGATTCTCCTTCGTGAGTTTCTCCGATTTTGTGGATTTTTCCGGTGTAGTAGAGAACGCGTTCGGTGACAGTTGTTTTTCCCGCGTCTATATGGGCTATAATTCCTATATTACGGAGATGTTTTAGATATTCGGCCATTTTGGTTTGTTAGTTATGTGAGTTAAATTTAATGTGTGAGTATAAACGTTCTTTTTGTGTTTTTTTGAAATTTTTGAAAGGGTCTTTGCAATTTTGGCAAAGTCTTTTGAATTCCACGTCGACTAAAGCCTTCGGGCTGTCTCTTAGTATCTTGCCAAGTGCGCGAATGCTTTGTTTGCTTGGGCCATTCTATGCGTATCTTCTTTTTTCTTTATGGCCAAGCCTTGTCCGTTTGCTGCATCCATAAGCTCTTGAGCTAGTTTTTCTGACATTCCTGCACCTTTTTTATCTCTGGCTCCTCCTATTATCCATCTGAAAGCGAGAGCCAAAGCTCTTCCCGGAGGAACTTCTCTTGGTATTTGGTAAACACCTCCGCCGATTCTTTTTGGCTTTACCTCCATTTCCGGTTTTGCGTTATCGATGGCTGTTTTGAAAACTTTTTCTGGATCTCCTCCTGTTTTTTTGCTTATAATTTTTAAGGTTTCAGTGAAAATTTTTCTTGCGGTACTTTTTTTACCGTCGAGCATTACATAATTGATGAATTTTTCTTGAAGAGGGGATGATTCTTCTGGAATGTGTGGTTTAATTTTCATAAATTCTTAAAATTATTTAGATTCTTTTTTAGCACCATATCTGGAACGACTTTTTTGTCGTTTTGCGACTCCTTGTGTATCCAACATCCCACGAACTATGTGGTATCTGACTCCCGGCAAATCTTTTACTCTTCCGCCACGAATTACAACTACGGAGTGTTCTTGCAAATTGTGTCCTTCTCCTGGGATGTATGCGTTTACCTCCATTCCGTTAGTCAATTTTACTCTGGCGATTTTTCGGAGAGCGGAATTTGGTTTTTTTGGAGTCATTGTCGTCACTTTTGTGCAAACACCTCTTTTTAGAGGGCAGGCCACTGTTACCGCTTTTGTTTTCAAATGGTTGAACATCATTGGAAGAGCGGGGGATTTACTCTTTTTTGTAAGTTTTTTGCGCGGTTTCCTGATTAGTTGGTTGATTGTTGGCATATTTGATTACGTGAGTTTAAAAATTTTGCTTGGCTAATCTATATTAAGTTTTTTTTAAATGCAAGCGAATTCTATATTGCGGGAGTTAAGAATTTCTTTTGTTGCTCGGTCAATTCTTCTTCTTGCGGTTTTTCTTTCTGAGCTTTTTTGCTTTCCTTTGGCACTTTTATGTCTTTTGCATATCTTTTTCTGAATATTTCTCCCGCAGGGATAAGTTTACCGATGATCACATTTTCTTTTAATCCGTCTAGAATATCGACGCGATTTGTAGTGGAAGCTTCAACTAAAACTCTTATTGTTTCTTGGAACGATGCCGCAGATAGCCAGCTGTCGGTGTAAAGAGCGACTCTGGTTAATCCGAGCAGAAGTCTCTCGCCTCTGGCTTCTTTTTTCTTTTTGGCTGTAAGTTTTTGATTGATGTTTGTGAATTTTATAACATCCACTATTTCGCCTGGAAGAAGTGAGCTATCACCTGGTTCGGTTATTCTGATTTTTGAAAGCATCTGTCTTGCAATAATTTCGATATGTTTATCGTTGATGCTTTGTCCTTGTGATGCGTATATTCCTTGAACTTCATTGACGATGTATTTATGAACGGTGTAAGTGTCTGTCAATTCCATCAAGAGTCTCAAATCCAGATGGCCATCTGTAAGAATTTGTCCTTT
>JAQVVS010000034.1 GCA_028698865.1 Candidatus Altimarinota bacterium
GCAGAAAACGGAAAAACACAACCTTATGAAATATTCAACAAAGGATTGGCCAATTATCTAATAGTCCAAGAAGGACTCGCGATGTACAATGTCGAAAAACAGCAGAAAAACCCATTCAACAAAAACTATAGGGTTATGGCGAACGTAATGGCCATAGACAAATCCATAAAAAGCTCATTTGTGGAAGTATTCGAATACTTACTAGAAAAAGGACTCACGACGGAGCAATCATTTAGGTCAACTCTAAAAGCAAAAAGGGGATTTTCGGACACAGGCAAAAAAGGCGCTTTCACAAAAGATTATATTTACATGAATGGATACAAAAAAATCAAAAATTTTGCAGAAAACGGAGGGGCTCTAAGGGATCTATATATAGGAAAAGTAAATTTGGAACAGATAGCCGAAGTTAAAAAAATACAAAATATAAATCCTCCAACCATTCTCCCGAGTTGGATCGAAAAGCTTTAAATCCTCAAAAAATAAACATCGCATCCCCAAAACTATAAAATCTGTAATTGTGTTTTTTTGCGATATTGTATAGGTACATAAGCTTTTCTACGGGAGCGGTCGCCCCTTTGTGCTCCAAAAAAGAAGCTACAAGCATCAAGAGAGTGCTTTTTGGCAAATGATAATTCGTAATAATAGAATCAACAGCTTTCCACTTATAATTTTCAGGATATATAAAAATATCCGTTTCTCCTTCACCAGAGATAAACCCATCTTCAAGATCATAACAACTTTCCAAAACCCTTACGGTTGTTGTTCCCACAGCTATAATTCTTCTTCCTTCTTTTTTAGCTTTATTCAAATTAAAAGCGGTATTTTTTGATAAAGAATATGATTCAGCATGCATTTTATGGTCTTTCACATATTCGGATTTTACAGGCAAAAAAGTCCCTCTTCCGACATGCAAAACAATCTCCTCAAACTCAACTCCTGCGTTTTTCAACTTTGAAATAAGCTCGGGCGTAAAATGTAATCCGGCTGTCGGAGCAGCCACACTTCCGTCATTTTTAGCATATACGGTTTGATATTGATCAGGAGTGGCGGAAGTTTTTCCAACATAAGGAGGAAAGGGGATTTGACCAATTTCATTTATAAAAGAAACGGCATCGTCAACTTTATTATCAAACAAAAAATCAACAATTCTAGTTCCGTCTTCCAAAACTTCCAAAACAAAAGATCTAATACCTTTTCGCAAAAGAACATTAGCCCCCTTTTTAAAAGCATTTCCAGGCCGAACCATTACTTGATATCGATTTTTTGATATTCTTTTAAGTACAAAAATTTCTCTCTCTTTCGCGTTTTCATAAAAAATTATTCTAGCGGGAATAACCCTCGAAACATTAACCACAATTACATCTCCCTTTTTTAAAAGATTACCAACTTCCAAAAACATTTTATGAGAAACCTCGTCATTCACAGAATCATAAACAAGCAATTTAGACTCGTCCCTTTTTGAAAGGGGATTTTGAGCTATAAATTTTTTAGGCAAACAATAATCAAAATCTTCAGTTTTGAACATGCAAATTAAATACACTAAAACTTCAAACTTGCCAATTGATACTTGTACTATCGTGAGAATTTTCCTTTTTAAAAGATTTATCTCTTTTTATGACAATCAAAGTCATGTCATCTTTTTGTTCAATATTAGCCATATAAGCAGAAACTTCTTTTGCTATATGATGATTAACTCCTTCTGCAGAATATTCCGGAGCATATTCAACGACCGCGGTCTTCAAGGCTTCAAGCCCATAAAGACGTCCATCCGGACCTTTTGCCTCGGTGATTCCATCACTATACAAAACTATGTAATCTCCCTCTTCAAAATTCAAAACTTGCTCTTTTATCACCTTGGAATTATCGGGAATCATCCCCAGCGCAATTCCTCCGGAAAGAATAGCTTCACACTCTCCTGTAGCCGAATGATAGACAATTATATGTTCATGTCCCGCGCCGACGTAAGTCATTTTTTGCTCCTTATGATCCCAACAAAGCATAACCAACGTCATATAAACAGATTTTTTCAGCCATTTTTTCAAATATTTATTAACATTTACCAGTATTTCATAAGCATTCTCACAACGATCGGAAAAGACGGTTAAAAGAGCATTAACCATAGTCATCACAAGGCCGGCCGTCGTCCCATGACCGGTCGCGTCTCCTATATAAATATATGTTTTTTCATTGATAGTAATAAAATTAAAAATATCTCCACCGATTTCAGTAGCGGGTTTTGTTTTTGCAACAACCTGCAATCCAGGGATATCGGGAACCTGCTGAGGCAAAATATCCCTTTGTAATTGAGCGGCGAGATTCAGCTCATTTAGCATCCTCTGACGATCCTTCACGTCAAAACTAACTTGCCCAAATCCTTCAGTAACTTTATTGAAAAAATAAGCGATGACCCCAATTTCATCAACTCGATTCGTGTAAATTTTATTATAAACTCCACCAGTCAAAAGCGACTGCATTTCAGACAAAACTATCTTCAAAGGCCTCACGAACTCCAAATAACAAACAACCAAAACACAAATCAAAAATAGACCAACTCCTCCGGGAAGCAAAAACTTCGCGGGAACCAGCTCTTTTTGAAAATAATAAAGAAAAAGCATGCCCCCGCTTATAACCAAAGCAACAAAGAAAAGATTAAAAAACAATTTTCTGGCTATACTTCTTTTTACAAAACTCATTTAAGATTTTTTTAAAAAAGAGTCTATATCCGAATAAAGAGGAATAATTTCCTTTATTCCGATTGTAGAAAAAACATCTTTGACGTGATCATTCGCCCCAATTATAACCAATCTTTTGTCAGCCCTTACAAGATGGGTATGAACCTCCATCAAATAACCTATACCTTCGCTATTTATAAATTTAAGATTGGAAAAATCGAAAATCAACGAAACTCCAGAAAAAGATTTTACAGCGGAGTTCAACTTATCCCGAACTTCGATATACCCAGCTTTATCAAAATCCCCATCAAACTTAATAATTTTAACCTTTTTATCGGAATCCAACTCGCCGATATTTATATCTAAAGATGTTTGCATAATTTTAAAGTTATATGATTTTTATATTAATTAATTAATTTATTTATTTTTTCCACTTCGTCATAATAATCAATCAAACAATAAAGCCTTTTCAATATAAGCAAATCCTTTTCATTCAAATCTTCCAATTTATTCACTCCCCTAGCTTTAAATATTTTTTTTATTCTATCAGAAACAATATGCATAACTATATTACCAATATTTTTTGAAATTCGCACGTCAACATTTTTTAATTTCTTTTTCAATCCTTTTGAAAGCTCACTATCTCCATTCAACAACAAGTCAACCAAAGAGGGGATCGCCTCATGTTTTTTCATTTTCGCAAGAGCCAAAGCCGCATTCATTCTCAATAATTGATTTTTTGACCCCAAATATTCCACGCAAGTTTTTTTGAATTGTTTCAAATTCATTTCCCCAACAGCAAACAATCCATGAGATTTTTTCTCATCATCATTAGAGAAAATAAAGGAAGATACAACGTAACAAGCCTCCTCCCTACATTCAGAAAAAACTCCCAAAGTTATAGCGGCGTTAACTTTCTCCTTGTCTCCTCGATTTAAATAAGGACGAATTATCTCCAAAACATCAGGATCTTTATAATTCCCAAGAGCATATAACGCATTGGCTCGAACATCTTCATCTCCTTTTTGCAAAATATTAAGCAAAAATTCAAATGTCGAAACACTACTTATCTTGGACAACAAAGAAATTATTCTATTTCTTATTTCTTCATGATCTTCATGTTCATACATTTTTTTCAAAGCTTCAATAAGCTCATATCTGGCAACTGATTTTTCTTTTACAGGAAAAGTCAATGTTTTATAGGAAAATAACGCATCAACAGCGGCTTCTCTAATGGCCGCACTTGGAGAATTAAAACATTTTAAAATATCATTTATTGCAGATTCGTATTTATTTTCTGCCAAAGCTTTCAAAACTTTAACCCTCAAGGAAATAGACTCATGGTCGTCGTTAAGAATTTTCAACAAAGGCTCTACAGAATTCAAGTGTCCTTTTTGAGAAAGAATATCAAGGGCGTTCATCCTCTCCTCTTTGTCGTTTGAATTAATCAATTCATCAATAGCGGCTTTTGTATAACTAGTTCTTTGGCGAAACACCACGTACAAAAACAGCACTGCAATTACAGGCATGATTATATTTACAGCAAAAACCATTTCTTTAGAACTAAGAAATAACTGCAAAACAATCAAAACAAAAGTTCCCACCAAAGCTCCAATAGGCCTCACAATCCCTTCCATAAACTCCCTGCTGTACTCTCGAATTTTTTCCTTAATCGCGTAATAAGTGCTGTGATAAGCGTTTGTAAAAACAGCAGTAGTTAAAGTGAAATTGTTTTTAGCCAAAACCGCGGTATAAAAATTGAAGGAAAAAAACATTCCGATTAAACCCAAAAAAGTAAGAATCGGATGAATCAACATGCTTCCCACAACCCCAAGAGAATCTATCAATCGACTCCCAATAAAAAGCTGCAAAATCAAGACGGAAAAACTAAAAAGAACAAAAAGCGCTCCCAAATCATGCACGAAAGCATGCTCAAATCCACTCCCTCCATCCAAAATAATACCAGAAACATTATTGTAAATAGCTTTGGTATATTGAAATTCTAATAAATTATAAAGAAGCCACTGAAAGAAAACCAAAACAACCATACCTTTCAAAAAAGAAAACTTTTTAGGAGTTTTAAACTCCCTTTTAATTAAAGCGATAAATCCATTTTTTTCAGGAAGAGAATGACAATCTAACTCATGTGGATCCTCCTCAAACTCTTCTCCAATAACATTTTTTTTGTTTATATTATTAACCATCAATATAAACGGGACCATTAAAAATAAAAATATCGCCCACAAATAAACAAACTTAAAAACCTCGATATGATTTGCAAAAGACATAATTACCACGCCAGCCACGATTCCCCCAATAGTCTCAGAGGCTTCAATTAAAGGAAAAGTTCGCTCGCTTTCCAAAGGAGTAAATATCTCCTCAATATATCCATCCAAAAAAATCTTCAACTGAACAATGAATACAGCTTCCGCTATAAGCAAAAGAGCGAAAAATAAAACCTGATTAACATATAAAACCTGTGTAGATAAAAACAAAACAGTCCCCGCCAAAAAAATCGTCACGATCATCATCCAAGCCTTATCGACTTTACCCAAAAAAAACGAATACAAAAAAGTCCCAAGTATCGTCAATAAAGCATTAACCGCAAACAAAAAGGGAAGCGAAGCTATACCAAATCTCGCCGCAAACATACCCACTATAATAGTCCACCCCATGACAAATCCACCCTTATACAAAAATCTCATCACCCAAGAAAGAATAACCTTAGGCCATTCACTCTCGTTCAAATTAAAAATTTTATTGAGAACCGACAACCCTCTAATATTTGAAAGCATAAGCCCCTTTTTATTTTTATATTCACTACTGAGATTATTATACAACATTCTTGGCCTTTTATCAAGCTCTAACTTGAAATTCAAAACACAATTTGATGTAAAATCGAGGCCATGAAATCAAAGTTTTTCAAACCAACGGGAATAGGGAATGCCACAGTCTTGATCTCGATAACATCTCTAGCAAGCTACGTGATAGGTCTATTGAGAGATCGAATAATTGCGGTAAACTTTGGTACGACATCAGCAACTGACGCTTATAACGCTTCTTTTATAATTCCGGACTTTTTATTTAATATATTCATAGCTGGAGCCCTCTCAGCCGCATTTTTACCCGTTTTTACCGATTATTTAAACAAAAACAAGGAAGAAGCGCGAAAAATAGCAAACACCGTCTTGACCGCCGGAACGATTTTGATAGGAGTAATATCCATCATCGCGTTTATATTCATGCATAAAATAACCCCAATTCTATTTGGCGAATTGAATTTAGAAATGCAAATAAAAATAACATCAATGACTAGAATGATGCTATTGGCATCTCTCCTTTTTACTATAAGCAACACTCTCGGAAACATATTAATGGCCTACAAGCATTTTTTTTCTTACGCAATTTCGCCTGTTTTATACAATTTGGGAATAATTTTCGGAGTAATATTTTTTAGCGAAAAATTCGGAATCTATTCAGCAGCAATCGGAGTAATAATAGGAGGAGTTTTTCACTGCCTTATAAGAATATTCGACATCCTTTCAACAGAATACAAATTCACTCCTCAGTTGAAAATTTCACATCCAGGATTCAAAAAAATAATAAAACTAATGATTCCGCAATCAATAAGCTTGATATGTGTACAGCTAAATTTATACATTTTTTCGATAGTGGGAATGAGTATAGTAGCGGGAGGATTAGCCGCTTTTAACTTTGCAAGAAATATAAAAAGTTTTCCAGTGAGCCTTTTCGGAATAGCGTTCGCAACAGCGGTTTTCCCTTATCTGAGCAGCGCCACGAGCGAAAAAGATAAAGAAAAATATACACATCATGTCCAGCAAACAATACAACGAATTTTGTTTTTCACAATTCCGGCAATGTTTGGAATAATTTTTATGGCAACACCGATAGTCGATCTCATTTTAGGAGGAGGAATTTTTAAAGAAAAATCCATAGAACTCACATCGATTTTACTTTTGTTTTTCGCGATATCGATTCCTTTTGAAAGCTTGACTCATATTTTATCACGATCTTTTTACGCGATTCAAAACACTGCGACTCCGATGGTGGTAAACATAATCGCAACAATATACATAGCCGTGTCTACATTCCTTCTGGCTCCGAAACTCGGAATAGAATGGCTTGCAATAAACACTTCAACAGCTTTTGCCGTCCAAGTTTTAATATTGGCAATTTTGTTAAAAAAACATCTTTCGGGATTTAAAACAAAAGCGTTTTTAATAAGTTTACTAAAAACAGCAATCGCAAGTGGAATAATGTGCGTATTTATAATTCTATCGGAACAATTTGAATTGATAATACCAAACAAACTCTCTCACGTGTTGAGAATATTAATCGGAGGAGCGATATTTTTATTCACCGCAAGTATTCTAAAATCCCCGGAACTATCGAGCGTAAAATACATAATAAACCGATTGTTAAAAAAATCACCAACAGCTAATAACGATTTAAAATAGCGGTATATTTCAAGTCCTTCGCTATAAAATCGACTTTAACATCATGAAGTTTTTTTATCGAATTCAAATTCAAAACACCTTTTCCTCCAACAACCGACAAAGATTTTTCACCTCCACCCATAATAAATGGAGCAATATAAAAAATAACCCGATCCAAAACCTTGGAATTTTTCAAGAAAAGATCATAAAACCCTCCGTGAGTCTTACTTCCTCCTTCGACAAAAACAGACTGAATCCCTTTCTTACTCAAAAACCTCAACAAAGCCGTTAAATCTACCCCGTTTTCGCCAAAAGATCTAACCTCAACGCCAATCTCTTCAAATATAGAAATCCTTGATAAAGAAACCTTTTTAGAACAAACCAATAAAACTTTTTCACTCCTGAAAATTTTCTTTTTAGGATCCAGATTCAAATCTCTATCAATAATAACTTTTAAAATATTTTTATATTGAAAACGCCCAACACAATTCAATTCCGGATTATCTATTTCTACAGTTTTTGACCCCACAATAACGGCATCACAAAAACTTCTTTCCATTCTGCCATCAAGTCGAGCTTTTTCTCCGGTAATCCACTTAGATTTCCCGTTAACAGCTGCGATTTTACCATCAATGCTAATCCCGGCCTTCATCGTCAAATAGGGGAGTCCTGTTTTTACATATTTTAAAAAAGGTTGGTTCAAATCTTTTATTTTTTCAAACAAGGCCGATCCACTCCGCAAAACCTCAACTTTTACTCCAGCTTTTTTCAATATCAAAATTCCCTTTCCGGAAACTTTCAAAAAAGGATCCTTCATTCCAACAAATACATTTTTTATGCCAGATTCAATAATTGCAGAAGTACAAGGTGGAGTTTTACCAAAATGACAACAAGGCTCAAGAGTCACATACAAATCTGACCCAATTAAAAGATTTTTGTTTTTAACACTTTTTATAGCAAAAACTTCCGCATGAGCTCCTCCTGCTTTTTTATGCCATCCTTCACCTATAACACTCCCATTGCTCACAATAACAGCTCCCACAGAAGGATTCGGAGAAGTAAAGCCTTTTCCTCTAAAGGCTAAATCAAAGGCTCTCTGCATAAATTTCTCATTCATATCAAATCTTTCTTAACAAATGCCCCATTCTGCATTTTTTCGTTTTTAAATATGCATTATTTTTTAAACAAGGCTCAACTTCCAAAGAAATTCTCTTAACTATTTTTATCCCATAGCCCGCAAGTCCCACGACCTTAGCTGGATTATTTGTCATCAAAGCAATATTTTTCAACCCCAAATCCGCCAAGATCTGAGCTCCAATTCCATAACTCCTCAAGTCAGGAGCAAATCCCAATTTTACATTAGCATCAACTGTATCATATCCTTTTTCTTGCAAAGCATAAGCCTTTATTTTGTTAGCCAATCCAATTCCGCGACCTTCTTGCCTCATATACAAAAGAACTCCCGTCCCGACTTTGGAAATTTTTTTCAACGCAATATCCAACTGCTCTCCACAATCACATTTTTGAGACTTAAAAACTTCCCCAGTAAGACATTCGCTGTGCACTCTTACCAAAACCGTTTTCCCATTTTTTACACTTCCCTTCACAAGCGCCAAATGTTCGGCCCCATCAATTTTATTTCTATAAACCTTCATAAGAAATTCTCCATATTCGGTCGGCAAATTAGTTTTTGC
>JAQVVS010000001.1 GCA_028698865.1 Candidatus Altimarinota bacterium
TCAAAACCAAAGGCGCTAAAAAGTGCTGACAAAATTGTTTGTAAGCTACCCATGGACGACCTTCTTCGTATTTTTCAAATGATAATGTGTCTATCAAAATCGGACGGCCTTCTTTGAATTGGATATTGTAAGCCGTCGCGTCCTTCAAAGACATATCGTGCTCCAAAGCCGTTTTTTGTATCTCCAAAGTCGCCAAAGAGGCATCCTTCAGTTCCGAAAAACACCATTCATAAGGATAAGAAATAAACTTTATCCGTTCAGGTTGAATAATTTTGTGAACCGCCATGTCGTTTCCCAGTTCCGGAAAATGCGAAAATTCCTTTTCCTGATGAGCCACCAAAAGCCCTTTGTCTACGAGGTTTTTATAAAGTCCGGAATCCATCAAAAGATCATAATTTTTCTCGTAATATTTATTCACCTGCCTGAAAATTTGCTCATTTTGAAAGAACAAAAATCCACTTGGATCACGAAAAGAACCTGATACTTTTGTTTTAGTCATTTGCTTCCGGAGTTATAGCGGGTTTTACTTGAGCAACTGTTTTTTTGCCATACTTGCTTTGGAAAAAAAGTTTTATTTTTTTGAAATAAACTTTAAAAGCGAAAATCGCTCCGACCGATCCGGCTATGATTATTTGAATAATCTGACTTCCGGTTCCAGCATCCAGATAAGCGTAAGCGTTTGGGGCGAAAAGCACAGTACAGAAAGCGGCCAAAGCCAATAAGTTATAACGAAATTTCATGAAAAAATTGATTAAAAGAGTAAAAAGAAAGCAACACAATTCTAGATTTAATACTGGCAAAGTCAAGGCACTTTCCATATAATCAAATCATGAAAATCGCAATCGACATCCGCACTGCGGCGGGCGAAAAAACGGGGAAAGGCTGGTACACATTTCACATGGTTCGAAATTTACTCGAATTGGATAATCAAAATGAATATATTCTCTATTCAAAAGATCCGGTTCCGGGATTTGAGTATTCAAAAAACGCAGAACAGCGGGTAGTAGAGGGGAAAAGCATTTTTTGGCATCGCAAAGTGGCAAAAGATGTAGTTCGGGAAAAGTGCGATATTTTCTTTGCTCCAACCAGTTTTATTATTCCGTCCATGCTCCCGAAATCGGTGAAAAGTGTTATAGCGATTCATGATTTGGTGGCGTTTTTGTTTCCGGATAATCATGACAAAAAAGCCGTTTTGATTGAAAAATTGTTTTTGAAAAGGGCATTGAAAAAGGCGACTTTTGTGGCAACCATTTCACAAAACACAAAAAATGATATCCAAAATCTGTTTGGCTACGATGAAAATATGATCGATATTTTGTATTGCGGAGTCGGGGATGAATTCAAGCCTTTAAATAAGAGTTTTTTGGAACCATTCGCAAAAAAAACCAAATTGCCGGCAAAGTTTTTTCTTGCGGTAGGAACGCTCGAGCCTCGCAAAAATTACACTACTTTGATAGAGGCTTTTGCGTTGGTTCATGCGAAATATCCAGATTATCACTTGATTATTGTGGGTGGAAAAGGCTGGAAATATGAGGAGATTTTTGAAACGGTGAGGAAGAATTATTTGGGAAAATTTGTGCATAATTTGGGATATGTTTCGTCAGGAAGTTTGGTGAAATTGTATAATTTGGCAAAGGGATTTGTTTTTCCGTCTTTTTATGAAGGATTTGGAATTCCTCCGTTGGAGGCGATGAAGTCGGGATGTCCTGTGATAGCTTCATATTCTTCTTCGATTCCGGAAGTGGTTGGGCAATCAGCATTATTAATCAATCCGGTGAGTGAAATTGAGATAGCCGCAGCCATGGTAAAACTGATCAAAGATCCGGAACTTTGCGAAAAATTACGGAATAAAGGCTTTTTGCAGTCCAAAAAATTCTCTTGGAAAGCCTCCGCAAAAAAACTCCTAGAAATTTTCAGAAATATCTAATTCCAAAGTCCCAAATTGGCTCTTGCCGCTATTGCCAAAAGAGCTAGTTTATGTTACGATATAGGATGTAGAAAAATAAAAATGACGAAAAACAAAAAAATAAAGATGGGCCTATACATAATTGTTGCCATCACCGTCCTTACGGTAATGATAGTTTCTTTAAGTGCAACTCTTTCTCAGCGAAAGTTATCGGCTAATATTTTTTCAAATCTTCCCAAGAATCCAATCTTCTGGGATAATGAAAACCGATAACCCATGACTCATGGAAATTTTACCTTCTCAAAAGCCTATCAAAACAGTTGGGCTAATAACAAAGCGCACAATTGCCGATCACCAAAAAGTGCTCAAGCAATTAGTGGATTTTTTGCAGAAACATAAGAAAGAAGTGCTTTTTGATGAAAATTCTTTCCGGTTTTTCAAGGGAGCTAAAAGCCATGGAAAAGAAGAACTTTTAAACAAAGTGGATATGGCTATCGTGCTGGGAGGAGATGGAACGATTTTGAAAACGGCCAGACGGCTTCCACGAAAAAAAGTTTTGATTTTGGGAGTAAATTTTGGAACGCTCGGATTTTTGACGGAAACAACGCCTCCAAAAATGTATGAATGTTTGGAAAAAGTTTTAAGTGGCCAATATGTAGTGGACAAAAGATCTTTACTCAGAGCTACTCTTTATAGAAAGGGTCAAAAATTGACGACTTCTCTAGCGCTAAATGACGCAGTGATAAACCAAGGAGCATTCGCCAGACTTATCAGAATGGATATCGAAATAAACAATCAAAAAGTCACCAGCGTAAAAGCAGACGGATTGATTATCGCTACGCCCAGTGGATCAACAGCTCACTCTCTTTCGGGAGGAGGCCCAATAGTTCATCCTAAAATAGAAGGATTGGTAATGACTCCTATTTGTCCAAGTTCACTTTCCATGAGAGCTATAGTTTTGCCAGATAGTCGCCAAATTACGATTACCATTGCTACGGAAAGAAAGGACGAACAAGAATCTTTTATCGGTCTTACGATAGACGGACAGGATATGATTGTTTTGAAATACGGAGACAAAATAAAAATTCGTAGAAGTCGAAGATCTTTTAATCTAGTTCGCACAAAAAATCTCTACTACCGCATGCTACGGAATAAATTGGGTTGGGGAGGAGAATAGGGCGAGGAAAAGCCCTATTTAGCAAATGCCTAATTTTTTATGGCAGCTTGTGCGGCGGCGAGCCTCGCGAGAGGAACTCGATATGGACTACAGCTCACCAAAGTAAGTCCTAAGTTGTGGCAAAACTCTACGGATTCAGGGTCGCCGCCTTGTTCTCCGCAGATTCCTATTTCAAATTCCGGCTTCTCTTTTCTTGCAGACTCCACGCAAACTCTCATAAGTTTCCCGACTCCTTCTTGGTCTATTCCAGCCATCGGATCTCTTTCGATAATTCCTTTATCCAAATAAATCGGAATAAATTTTCCAAGATCGTCTCTGGATAATCCCATCGTCATTTGAGTCAAATCATTTGTTCCGAATGAGAAAAATTCCGCTTCATGAGCCAATTCGCCTCCGATCAAACAAGCTCTCGGCACTTCAATCATCGTCCCGATTTTATATCTGAAATTAACTTTTTCTCCATAAGAAGAAATTGTTTCCTTTACCACATCTCTCAAATATATGAATTCATTTATCATACCAACCAAAGGAATTTCGATTTCAACGTCCACATCAATTCCATTATTTTGAACTTCAATTCCAGCCTCAGTAATAGCTTGTACCTGCATTTTATAAATATCCGGATAGGTAATCCCGAGCCTGCATCCGCGATGTCCCAGCATCGGATTTATCTCGTGCAAATTTGAAATAATCAATTTTAAATCTTCTACCGGCATCTCAAAATCATTTGCCAATTCCTGAATTTGTTCTTCTTTTTCCGGCATAAATTCGTGAAGAGGAGGATCCAGCAATCGGATAGTCATCGGGCGCCCTTCCATCACTTCAAAAATCTTAACAAAATCTTCTTTTTGATATTTTTTCAATTCTTCAAGCGATTTTTTTCTACCATTTTCATCTTTCGCCAAAATCATTTGCCTTACAAAATGAATTCGATCTTCCGCAAAAAACATATGTTCAGTTCGGCAAAGACCGATTCCCTCAGCCCCAAAACCCACCGCCACTTTGCAATCCTCTGGAGTATCAGCATTTGTGCGAACTTGCAGTTTTTTAAATTCATTAGTCCATTCCATAATAGTGCGGAAATTGCCGGTCAATTCCGGTTCCTGCATTTCCATTTCTCCAAGCATCACTTCCCCAGTAGATCCATCCAACGTAATGATGTCTCCTTCATTTATAACCAAATCTCCAATCAAAATTTTCTTTGCACTAGAATTTACGATAATATCCGTACAGCCTGCTACGCAACATTTTCCCATTCCTCTGCACACAACTGCGGCATGACTGGTCATTCCTCCGCGAGCAGTTAAAATTCCTTGCGCGCTGTGCATCCCCGCGATATCCTCGGGACTGGTTTCCTTTCTAACCAAAATAACTTTTTCATTTTTATCAACTGATAAATCCATCGCATCTTCAGCCGTGAAAACTACTTTTCCGGATGCTGCTCCGGGAGAAGCGGGAAGCCCTTTCGCGACAACATTTCTGGTAGCGCCTCTGCGAATTTGCGGATGAAGAAGTTGATTCAAACTTTTTGCATCTATTTTTAATAAAGCTTCTTCTTTTGTGAGAAGACCTTCTTCCACCATTTCGACAGCTATTTTAATCGCCGCTTGAGCAGTCCTTTTTCCACTTCTAGTTTGCAACAAAAAGAGTTTTCCTCTCTCAATAGTGAATTCTATATCCTGCATGTCTTTGTAATGCTTTTCCAAGACGTCTTTTGCATTCAAAAGTTGATTATACAAATCTTCATTCATCTCCGCCATTTTCGAAATTTCCATCGGAGTTCTGATTCCAGCAACTACATCTTCACCTTGAGCATTGATCAAAAATTCTCCATAAAAATCTCTGTCTCCGGTGGAAGGATTTCTGGTAAAAGCCACTCCGGTAGCACAGTCATCTCCCATATTTCCGAAAACCATGGATTGAATATTTACGGCAGTTCCCTTGAGTCCAGAAATATTATTAATCTTTCTATAAGTTTTTGCGCGATCATTATCCCAAGATTTAAAAACAGCCTCGATAGCCATTTTCATTTGTTCCAAAGGGTTGTCGGGGAAAGATTTTTTAGAGTTTTTAGCCACGATTTCCTTAAATTCATCCACCAGATTTTTCAAATCTTCCTCATTCAAATCTGTATCCATTTTCACCACTCTTTGCTTTTTCAATTTATCAATAGCTTCCTCAAAAAGATGATGTTCCACGCCCATCACCACATCTCCAAACATCTGAATAAATCGGCGATAGCAGTCATAAGCAAATCTATCATTGCCGGTTTTTTTCGCCAAAGCCTCAACGGTACTATCATTTAACCCGAGATTCAAAACCGTATCCATCATTCCCGGCATCGAAACGGCGGCTCCACTTCGCACGGAAACAAGTAGCGGATTTACGGGATCCCCGAGTTTTTTCACCATTTTTACTTCGAGAAGTCGAAGTTTTTCTTGCAACTGTTCGGCAAATCCTTCCGGATAGTCTTTGTGTTTCGAAAAATATTCGCAAACTTCGGTCGTTATGGTAAACCCGAAAGGGACGGGAATGCCGATTTTTGTCATCTCGGAGAGGTTTGCGCCTTTTCCTCCGAGAATTTGTTTCATGTTTTTATTCCCTTCATCAAAACTGTAGACATATTTTACTTTTTTTGAACTTTGAACGGCGATATCAGCTTTTGCAACGGATGAAGATGGAATTACCATAAATTTATTGTTAGGAAGTGGATTTGATATATTGTAGAAATATGCCCTAGTTTGCAGTATATAAAATATCGGGAAAAATACAAACGAATAAATTTGATAAAAACATTATTGGCGAGTTTTGCCAATTGAAAAAGAGGCGGGAATCTATGACATTAGTGAAACTTGCCATCATAGATCCCCGACTGAATAGGGGATGTCAACATTTATGTCTCCACCTGACAGGACCCGCTCGTGCTCCGCGCTAAAACCCAATGTCCACCCTCTTTTCAAAAACGTAAAATTGTAAAAAAATTGGAAAATTTTACACTTTTCAAATAAGACCACCACACCCAAAAAACATTCGGTAGAGTCCTCCCGCACTGAGCCACCATCCTCTACAAAATCCCTTTTTCCTTAATCTTTTCTTCAATCCTTGTCAACGCTGTCACATAAGCGGCCTCGCGCAAAGTGCATCCGTATTTATCGGCATTTGCTTTTACGGCTTTCCAGCCATCAACCATAATGGGAAGTAATTTAGCTAGGGCTTCTTCTTCCGTCAAATAATTATTATCGGCATTTTGCAACATTTCAAACCAGCTTACTGTTACTCCTCCGGAATTAGCCAAAATATCGGGAATCACCATCACTCCTCTTTTTGCCAAAATTTCATCAGCCTCCGGAGTAGTCGGTCCGTTTGCCAATTCGAAAACGATTTTCGCTTTTACATTCGAAGCATTTCCCTCATTAATTTGATTTTCCAAAGCGGCAAGAATCAAAATGTCGCATTCTGTTTCAAGAAGTTCCTCATTTGAAACTCTCTTTCCTCCGAAATCGATATCGCAATTCACGACTGTAGTTTTTTCCGCCTTACAACCGAGCAATTTATCGGGATCAACTCCATTTTCAAAAATAAGACCACCTTGAGAATCGGAAGCTCCAACAATTTGATAACCTTTTTTCGCAAGTAATTGAGCCATTACACCTCCAACATTCCCAAATCCTTGAATAATCACTTTTGTATCCGCGGGATTAAATCCTTTTTCTTTTGCGACTTCATCGAGAACATAAACTCCTCCTTGAGCTGTAGCGATATTTCTTCCTTTACTTCCTCCGTGTTCCAAAGTTTTTCCAGTGACGACTCCTTTTGCATCTTTTCCTACCAATTTGCAATATTCATCGGCGAACCAATCCATAATTTGTGGAGTTGTATTTACATCCGGAGCTGGCACATCTTTATCCGGCCCAATTACCGGTTCAATCGCGCGCACATATCCGCGAGTAAGTCTCTCGAGCTCGCCTAAGGAAAGCTCTTTCGGATTTACAATGATTCCGCCTTTTCCGCCTCCGAGAGGAATTCCGACAACACTACATTTTATGCTCATCCATGCGGAAAGAGCCGTCACTTCGCCCATATCCACATCTTGATGATAACGAATTCCACCTTTGTAAGGTCCAGCATAATTACTGTGCTGAACGCGGAACCCTTTAAAAATTTTCAAACTTCCGCTGTCCATTTTTACCGGAATATTTACCTCCACAATTCTTTGCGGATTTTCCATCAAGGTTTTTACATTCGGATCAAGATTCATTAGGCTCGCGGCCCGATTGATCTGCTTAAGAGTGTTTTCAAAGAGAGACATATTGTGAAATTTTAGAAAATAATCGCGTGCAGTTTATTCTGATATTTTTGGAAAAGCAAGCTACTTAAAAAGTCCGAGGAAGGTGAAAATTACCGGAGGTAAATCAATAGCGAAATAAAGAACAATCATTTGCCCGAGAAATCCGGAAAACAGAGGGATTGTTAAATTGTCGTCCATTTTTCTGGTAAAAACTTCGACTACACTCGCCATGAGAGCCATGGGAGCGAAGATTATAAATAGATTAGGTAAAGTCAAAAGTCCAATCAACATATTTGTGGCAAATCCGGCGAGGGATCCGATTACGGATTTATTTCTATAAAATTTTACAGTTCCAAATGCTTTTCCAAATAGGGCAGCGGCCAGATCTCCAAAAACAGCCATCGAAACAGCAATGAAAGCGATCCAGTAATCAAAAGTTGCAAAAGAAATGATACAAGCTATTACCAAGAAAACAGCCGAGGAAAGTCTGGTTTTTTCATGGGGACGCAAAAAATTGTGTAATACTTCGGCTATTTTTGGTCTATGCTCAAGTCTCACATATTCTATTTCTAGCAAAATCAAAAGTAGGGCGGTCATTGCCAACATTGCAATTTGGGGAGAGAAGTAATTCAATAAAAAAGTATATCCAAAAACAATAAAAATACTCGAAAGATGAAAGGTCTTGCGAATTAGCTCTCGTAATAAAGAAAAACTGTTCATATATTATTATTTCCAAACTTGATACCACTTTTTGGCGGGAGCCTTAAGCAGATTGATTTGGTTTTCCAAAACAAAAACTTTTTCCTGCAAAGTGTTTACAAGTCTGATGAAATTTTGGCGTTCGTCGCTGTGTTGACTAACCATTTTTTCCAAAATTTTTGTGAAATTGCGAAACTCGTCGGGCGAAATGATGTCTTTTTTTGAAGACTTTGAAGTGGCGATTTTGAAATCGACATCGGCGATATTGTCGTCTTTGTCAATTGTCTTCGCTGTGTTGACATTTTGCACGCCATAAAATCCGCACAAAGATTTTTTGTCCACAAGGTAGTTGAAACCTTGAGGAGTTTTCATTTTTCTAACTTTAACTTTCTTAGACTTTATAGCCCTGCGGATTGTCTGGATGGATTTTTGGCTTATTTCTGACGCTTCTTGAATTGAGATAAAATTTGTTTCCATAGGTTGATGAGAATTTTTACTGGGTTTTTTGATTAACCACAATTTAATACATCGAAAATGGAAACACAACAAAATGATCAAAATAAGCTTTATTTGAAATTGACAAACTCCGAAGGCATTTATCGATTAACTGATTTGATGAATTTTTTTCAGTCTGGAATTTTTTTTGATGAACGAAATTATGAGATAAGAAAAAGGAATTGAAGCTATCAGCATAATCGTGACTACCCAAAAATTCGAGAAAGAAAAATCACCGATTTTTAAAGCAGACGCTTTTGCAAAGTCGACACTGTCAACTTCTTCTCCGAAAGTAAAATTTTGCCAAAAAATATTGTCCAAATCTTGTCTAACCGTGTCTAATGTCGATATCGATCCGTTAAAAAATTCAAATTTAAATTTGTCTTCATCTAAAATTTGAAAATAAAAGTCCGTGATTTTTCCGCTTCCGACGGGGAAAGAATCATTCCTTCGCAAAGTTTCTCCGAATATTATTTTGTCGGACGAAACATCGTTTTTCACCAGATAAAAAGGGTCTCCGCCTTTTTCGAGAAATTCTCCGGGCTCATATCGCAAAAAGGCTAATTTATTTTTTTCATAAAGCAAATGAAAAGAAATTCCCAGAGTTGGAGCGGTCAAATCTTGTGAAAAAACGGAAAGCTGAAAGATGTCTCCGTTTAATTTCGAACCTTCCATGTAAATTGTTCCGTTTGCGTTTTCGGCGTCTCCGAAAAGGTCAAATTCTTCTTCCGATTCAACAAAAAGCTCCATAAAATCTTCATCGATTTCATCTTCTGCCATTTCGAAATCAGTAGCTAAAGCGGGAACTTGCGAAAAATTAATAGCAAACAATGTCGTGATAAAAAATAAAATTTTCTTCATGTTTTTAAAATTAAAAATATTTAAATCCTGTTTTTAATAAAGAGGGCGGCGCCCTTTTGCAAAGGGCGCCGCCCTACTCCTCCTACAACTTCATCCCAAAATTCACACCTAAATCTATCAAGTCGCTTCCATCTATAATCCCATCAAAATTCGTATCGCTCAAAGGATTATACTCCTCATCTCCAAAGCCACTTCCATAACTTCTCGCCAAGGATTCCAAATCTCTCCCATCAACTCGGCCACTTCTATCGCTATCCCCGACAAGCCCTCTGCTTTCAGAGGCACTTATCGCGGAAGCCGGCCCTAAAACCCCATTTTTCACAGGAATGATCTGATATTCGTAAACTATATTCGGAATAATATTTCCTCCGTTTATAACTCCGTCTTTATCAACAAACGATAGATTTACAGTCTCTCCCAATACCATAAAATTACCGTTGCTCGCCTTTCTCTTGACCACATATTTTTCCGCGCCACTTTCCGGAGCGGTCCAATTTAATGCGAGGCTGTAAACACTTTCTCCGGTATTTGATTGCAAATTTCGCACACCGGAAAGTTCGACAGCATCCCCCACAGTTATGGATAAAGGTGAAAAACTCGCCTCAATATCCCCATCGGTGCCAGCCAAAAAGCTTGCTCCCCCAACGGAAATATCACCTTGTCCATTTGATCCTATCACTTCAAAATCCACACTAAAAAGTTCGGCGGTCCCATCAACTCCGGAAGGAGGATTTTGCAAACGAGCGTTCGCGACAATCAATTTTCCTTGAGTGTCGTCTTCCAATCCATAATTAAAACTTGTTTGAGAACCGTCTCCTTTCAAAAAATTACTTTCATCGGCCGAAACAAATCTCAACAAAGAAGGATTGTAATTTATTTCCACGCCATAAGCATATAAATCCACAACTTTCTCGACTTTAAATCCGACGGAAAAATTTTCTCCTTGAGAAAAATCCGTTTTTGCAGAGGTAAACAGCGCTTTGGTTCCACCGCTAAAGTTGCTGTTTGCGCCTCTCGGAGTCCCCAAAATCGGAGATCCGGTTCTTCCGACAGATCCGTTTCCGGATGTAGCGGAAGACCAATTACTCACGGAATCGACCGTAATGGATGGCTCAATTCTTTCCATTGTAGCCTTTGAAGTTCCATCTCCGGCATACCAAGCTCCACCCAATCCGTTCACCGTATCGATTACACTTCCATCAGCATCTTTCAATACCAAACTGTCTCCAGCATTTGCCAAAGAAATTCCTATAACCGCGTCCGCAGACACATTCCCGATAGTATCCTCGGTGTCTTCTATCAAAAAATATCCTCTCGGAGCGATAGTTCCGCTCGCGATGGTATAAAAAGAAACTCCATCATCCTCGATTACCCAGCCGGTCAAATCAATACTTTGATTGGTATTGTTGTAAAGCTCTATCCATTCGTCATTTGAATTATCACTGGTTCCGGCCCAAGCAATTTCATTTATAACCACGGATCCGAAAGATGCCGCAGAAGCGACTCGAAAAGTCACAAGTTGCAAGGCCATAACCACGAGAGTCATCAAAACGAAGTATTTTTTCAGTACATTCATGATTGTTGAATTAAAAATATTTTATACTCGTTCCGCGCAGATCAAGTGAACTCAAAATATCAACCATTCATTAAAAAATTGTTAAAAAAATCTTAAATTTTCCTAAATTTTTCCTAAACTTTTTCTGAAATAAAAAACATCCACTTTCCCGCACCCTCCCTTGCTTTCCAAAAATTTAAAGATACAATAACAGCGAATTAACAACTTTTTTATGGCTCGTCCAAAGGTCTGCATACTGTTCGCGGGAGGAACAATCGGAATGATAAAAAATCAAAAAACCGGAGTTCTCCAACCCGCCACAAACGCCTCGGAAATTTTGAGACACATTCCGGAACTGCAAAAATATGTACAGCTAGACCTGAAAATGGTGGTAAACATAGACAGTTCAAACATGAATCCGAGCCACTGGACTGACATAGCAAAGGCCATAAACACGCTTTACGACAAATACGAAGGATTTGTAGTGGTCCAAGGAACCGACACCATGGCGTACACGGCCAGCGCGCTCTCATTCGCATTGCAAAACCTCAGCAAGCCCATAGTTTTAACCGGTTCGCTGATTCCTCTTTCCGAAATCGGAGCGGACGGCAGAAATAATTTGGTTTATGCTTGTCTCACGGCGACTCTCGACATCGCCGAAGTTTGCATAGTTTTCGCGAACAGAATTATCCGCGGAAATCGTGCGAAAAAACATCATGAATCTTTCGTGGACGTTTTCCATTCACCAAATTATCCGTATCTCGGAGAGCTCGGCAGGCCGACAGTTCTTTTCGAATGGAGAAAACTTCGCAGGAAAAGAGTTCTAAAATTCCGCCCAAATTTTGATCCGAAAATTTCTGTTTTGAAATTGTTCCCCGGATTTGATCCTGAAATTATAGAAAGAGTCGTGGAAAGAGGAGCTCACGGAATCATTATAGAAGGATTTGGGCCGGGCAATATTCCTTTTTTGGACAATTCGATTATTCCGCAAATTGAAAAAGCCGTTGATAAAAATATTCCCGTAGTTATCGCAAATCAGTTGGAAAAAGGAGTGACGAATTTGAATGCTTACGAAGGAGGATTTAACGCTATGAAGGCGGGAGCGATTTCATCAAAAGACATGACCACGGAGGCCATTGTCGCTAAACTAATGTGGACATTGGCTTATACAAATAAAATTTCTACGATCAAGGCGGTTATGGAAAAAAATCTTTCTGGAGAGCTAACGGAATAAAAAGGGATTGATTAAAGCCGAAAATCAGCTTAAGTTTTTTTGATATGTGCGGTAAAATATTTTACGAAATTTTATTTTCAATTAACCATTTGAAAAAATGATAAAACTTGTACTTTTGCGTCACGGAGAAAGCACTTGGAATAAAGAAAATCGTTTTACAGGATGGACTGATGTCGATCTCACAAAAAAAGGGATTGAGGAGGCTCGCAAAGCCGGAAAGGTTTTGAAAAAAGAAGGATTTATTTTTGATGTAGCATACACTTCGGTTTTGAAAAGAGCCGTAAAGACGCTTTGGCTCGCCCTTGAAGAAATGGATCAAGTTTGGTTGCCAATTGTAAATACATGGAGACTTAACGAAAGGCATTACGGGGCTTTGCAAGGTTTGAATAAAGCAGAAACTGCGAAAAAGCATGGAGAAGATCAGGTAAAAATTTGGCGCAGAAGTTATGACATAAAACCGCCAGCTTTGAAAAAATCAGACAAAAGATATCCGGGGCATGACTTGAGATACAAAGATTTGGGAAAGAATGATTTGCCAACTGCGGAATGCCTGAAAGACACAGTTGAAAGATTTATGCCATATTGGAAAAAAGAAATCGCTCCGGCTCTGAAAAAAGGTAAAAGAGTTATAATCACGGCTCATGGGAACAGTCTCCGCGCCATCATAAAATATCTCGATAAAATTTCGAACAAAGATATTTTGGAATTGAATATTCCTACAGGAATTCCTTTGATTTACGAATTGGACAAAAATTTAAAACCGATTCGTCATTACTTCATCGGCGACAAAGCGATGATAAAGTCCGCAATGAATAAAGTCGCCAATCAGGGGAAAGCGGTGAGAACGATTAATTAAAGGTAACCATATTTCTTACAACATTTACTACTATTGGGATCCTCGCATCCATTGCACCCCATATTCTGTGATGATCTCTATATTCCATATTGCCCCCCATATCTATGCTCACATATGGAACTTCCAGACCAAGTTGCTCTAAGTCAGAGGGAGTTATCATTTTTCTTCCTTCGTCTTTTAGCCTCTTAAATAAGAGGAAATACCTATTGCCCGTTCCTGTATAATTATCGGCTGGTTGCTTAGGGTCAGTCGATATTTTAGCTCTCGGGTATACAACCATGTATAACCTCCCTTTTATCATTATAGGCCTTACGACTCCAAATTGCTTTAATGTTGCCATAGCTAATGAAGACCCTAAGAGAACACTATCGACTGTCTTTAAAACATAGGATGATGCATTAGCAATTATAGTCCTTGTATTCTCTACTCTTGTTGGAGTGTTGTATTTTTCTATATAGCCGCTGTCTATTTCAATATTTCTATTAATACCACCAACTAATCCATTTACTATTAATAAATTTTCACCATTTAGGCCTCTAATATTTGTTTCTACTATTTTAAATGTTTCCATTTTCCCTCTTATCGGCAATTGAATCTCTCTACCAATTGAGTATCTAATTCCCGCTGATTGTTGCGGGGGAATTTTAAATATTCCATCTTTAAAAAATTCGACTATTTCTTGAGGATAACTATCATTATAAGTGGTGAAGTTTAAATGTAACAGCCTATAAGCGTAATCCGTTAATCCATATTTGGATTTAAAATATGCACTTTCTGTACTCCTCAAGTCAAAGGAGCTAGAGGATCCATTTTCTTGCTGAGGATCGATTACAGTTCCATCTTTGATAAATTTTTTAACCACTCTTACTACGTCCGAGTTGAAAGCATCTAATCCTTTAGAATTATTTTCCTTTAATTGCTTGGCAAAATTTATTCGATCAGCAACTCCTATTAAGTCCTGTCCTGTAAAAATATTATGGGGAGATATTATAGCAAAAACTATATAGTCTATGGGGATTCCCTCTCCCTCCAATCCTCTCATTATAGCTTTCGCTTCATCTGTTTCTAGCTTTGGGATAGCTTCTTCAGCTTTTGCCTCACTCGAAATGCTCTCCATCTCAACCTGTTCTTCCAGCTGTTGCTGCACTTCGTCATGGACTTCTATAGCTTTCTGTGCTTCATTTTCCGCACGGATAACATCGTTCATGGCATTAGCAAGCCTCATAAGGGCTCTTGATTGATTGATAGATTCAGGATTCCTCTCTACTAATTCTGTTACGAATTTGGATTTAAATTCTTTAAATTTTCTATTTAAAGTTTTGGGATCAATTTTAATTTGCGGATCAATCCCGAATAATTTTTTCGCAAAAACAACATCTCCCAAAGCGCTGGCAGTCAATCCATTTATAAAATCAACAGGTAAGGAAATTAAAACTTCAGGATCCACATCAAGTGCCGATTCCGCTTTTTCAAAAATTTCAATAGCTTCTTTTCCTGTAATCACCCTTGTTGATTGCTCTATCACACCAGCATCCAAATATCTTTGATGAAGTTTTGATTCAAGTATCTTAATAATAAAATTCCCTTCAACGGAATTTTCGCCAAACTTGCTTGTTATATATTTTTTCGCCTCACTTACATAAGAGCTTAATTCCGCAGTTGTTGCTAAGTCGACATCAAAAATCGCTTCCAAACTCTGACCTTTTCCTATTATCACAGCTATATCTTCAACAGCCATCTGCCCAAGATGGTCGAATAATTGATTTCCGGACAATCCTTGCAATATCATAACTCCGGATGCTTCTCCCAATATCATTCTTGCCTGTGATTCATCGATTTCCATTTCCATCATCGCATTCAAAAATAAAGCGCCCATATGTTCATATCCATCATAAGTCTGACTGCTTAAAGTTCTGTAAAGATCCATGTATTTTTTAAAATCTCCGTCAAAATGTCTTATGAATGCCTCGGTAAAAGCGTATCCATATTGATAATTCAGTCCGTAGTTCGCTATGTCGTGAACACCATCCATCCCAAAATATTCCCAAAAAGCTTCTTGCAAAGTCTTCCCCTCGTATTTAACTCTATCTAAAACTTCTAATTCAATCCCTTTTGCTGCCCCCTTTCCAGGACTTTCAAGTCCTAATTCTGACATGCCTTTTATTGGCATGTAAACTGCGATCCCTTCTACTATACCTGAATTGTCTGGTTTAATTCTTGCCGTTGTAAGAACAGAATGAGTCCTTTCATGTAAATATGTTCTCAATCCGTCATTTAAGGTCTCTCCAGATTCTGAAAAAAGATTTCGTGCCGGAATAAGTATTCGTCCAAAATTCGCTCCTCCTCTTACAGGTTTTACCCCAGGAACATCTTCCACGATAAGAATTGTTAAATTTTCCTTCATGAATATTCCTTGTTGTTCAAATTGAGTTTGTATCCATGTTTCCATTTGCAAAAATGTATTCATTAAAGAGTCCATTTTGGCTTTATATTTCGATGGAAATAATATCGTAATTCTATTTCCATTTTTAAAATTCATGGTTAACTTCTGTGGTTTACTGTCTATAAAATTATCCGCCGTTTCTTGCACTAGGAGTGTCCCATGATTCTCATCAGCCACATCATCAATCAGCCATTCTGCAGCGGAGTCTTTTGCTTGTGAATCTGTGGATTCAGAAATTTTGATATCCTCGGCAAGCTCAATTTTTGTTGGAGCTTCTTCCGCCTTTATTCTATCGATTGTTGCCTGTTTATTCCTTGCCTCAATCAATTCAAAAACTTTTCCTCTCAATCCTCCTTCAATTGGGATTTCCATAAGATATTTTTTGTTCCCCGTAGATTCATAGTTTCTGATAGATTCATTTATTGATTCAGGATTTGATATTTGTGATTCAGGTGAAGATATCCATTCTTGCAATTGGCTTATTTCGCTTATTTCAGTTAACGGCTTTATTTTAATCTTCTTTGGGGATACTACGGATTTTGGATTTTGGACTTCTCTGTCAATTTGAACAACAGCTTCTTCAGCTTTTGCCTCACTCGAAATGCTCTCCATCTCAACCTGTTCTTCCAGCTGTTGCTGCACTTCGTCATGGACTTCTATAGCTTTCTGTGCTTCATTTTCCGCTGTAATTTCGGATTGAGATTTTCCCTTAAAAACTACTTTCTCCACTCCCTTTGTTGCCGTGAAATTTCCAGATTTTGGATCTCCCTCCGTTATTATAAATCCTCTCATTTTTAGATATTTCGGTAGGTCAACTTTTCCTTTGCTATACAATGATTTAAAAGAATATTCATTGTCTCTTCCTTGAATTTTGGACACTCCATAAAATCTTTCTATCTCGCTCTTTCCTTCGGCATCTATTCCGTCAACAAACATTTGCCTCATAGAATGGCTTTCCGCAGATGCTTTAAAAATCATTTCAATTTCAGATTTTTTACCTTTGTTTTTACCTCTTTTGTGAACAAATTCGGATCTGGCTACGAAATCACCTTCGGAATTTTGAGTTATGGTAAAGCCTTGTGAACCATATTTAGCTTCAAGAGTCGCCCTAAAAGATTCAGCATCTCTTGCATTATATGTCCAAACAGCTTCACTTTTAGAATCTATTTGAGTGGATGATTGATTAACCACTGCGAATCCTCCTAAATTATGTCTAACTCTTCTTCCATTCAAGCAATTGTAAAATCTGGCAATAAATCCAAGTCCTTCATTTACTCTCATGGCCGCTTCTTCCACTCCTTCTTCCATTGATTCTTCAAATAACTCTTTTGCAAATTTGTTTATAAACTTTTTTGAACCTATATCTATATGAACTTCTCCCAGTTTTGGGATTTTTTGTAAGCCTTTCGCTATAGTCCTTTCCAAAAGATTTCTGCTTGTAGATGCTTCTACTGCCCATTTTGACAAAAATTTGCCGGCAGCTTGTCCAGCGCCCATCAATGCGAAGGTGGAAATAAATCCAATCAAAAAATTAGCTCCATAAGCTTCGGCAACTTGATACCACTCCAGATGTTCGTACTCTCCAGTTTCAGGATTGAAAACACCTTCACCGGTTAGTGATTTCCCAAGAATTGTTTTATTGGTAAACCCCTCTCCCAGCCCGACAGCTCTACCCACGTATTGAGAAGCCAAAGTCCCCAATTCGTTTCCGATCATTCCGCCGACAGTTCCGGATAAAGTCGCTATAGCAAGCCCCCCGATTCCTCCGGTTCCAGCTGTTAAAAGAACAGCTCCAACGGCTAAAGCTATGGTTGTAAAAAAGGGTATTCCTGTTTCTACAAACCATTTCCCTGCAGTATCTTCACTGAAATTATCACTTAAAATTTCATTGCAGAAATTTTCTATTTTATTACCTTCAAAAATCGGCAACATCTTCGTCAGCTGGTCACTTAAACTTTCCAACTTCAACTCCAGATCATCTCTAAATCCAACTTGAAAAGATTTTAAAAGGGCTAAATCATTTTTTAAATTTTCAAGATCTTTTTTTATAGAATAAAGCGCTCCTCCAGAAGCAGAACTCTTTATTTCTCTAGCGTAGACCTTTGCTTTTCGTACAAAATCCACCGGCTTGCTCCCTATCATTCCAGCTTGAAAAAATTTAAACATAGGTCCAAACTTTTCATCAAGCAACTCTCCAGCCTTATTTGTGGCCTTAAAGCTTGGTTTTGTAGAAATTAATTTCGCCATATTGCCTCTGAAATAAATATCCGTCTCCAGCTGTTCACTCAACTTCTCTCTTGGCACAACTATTTTATTGCTGAAAAAAATACTATCATAACTCCTCTCATGCCTCATTCTTGACAATCGTGTCATTTCCGTTTCAGGAGTCCCCCCATGAGTCACTTGTTTTACAAGATTTACTTGTATGTACTCAAAAGACCCATCATCGTTTTCTTTAGCTAAAAAATACGACTTTGTCCATGACCCGGGATGCTCTATTTCTACTAGAGTAAACCCTTCTTGTATATATTTAGCTGTCTCGGGGATAATCCATCCCCCCTCTTCTCCCATTTGTTTTTTATAAGCTCTAAAAACATCAATAGAAGAAAACTTGCGGACTCCATCTTCTACTTCATTCCTCTTTTCCGAAGCTTCAGCAAGACTTGCTAATGCTTCAGAATATTTTCCGGAATAAAAAAGTTTATCAAATTCACTCGCGTCCGGATCTTGTGAAACATAGGTTTTCGCATCAATGAAAGCTCCCATTAATGATAATGGAATGTTCTCTTCCCCCATTCCTCCCCCTATTTGCAATAAAAAATTTCTCCTCTGTTCCTCGTCTATTTCTCCAGTTATCGGGTCAACAGTTGCATACTTGATCCATTCATATTCATTCTCAAATATTCGAGAAATTGCGTTATTTATGGTTTTTTCTATAGCTTCACCTTTGCCTTTTAATCCATTAATGTCAGCGTCAATAAGGGTAAGCCTCCAAACAAGACTCTTTATACTACCTTCCTTTGAGTCCTTGAAAATATTATACCAATCTGGATTTCTGCTTACCTCTCTTGAAATCGCTACAACAATAGCATCCTTTTCTTTTTGCAATATCTCCATCTCCTCCGCTAATTTTTTTAATTTTTCTTTTTCTCTCTCTATTGTTTTTTCAATTATTTTATTTTTTTCTTCTATACTCTTCCTGAATTCTTCCGCCTTATCATTATCGTGAATAGTCCTAAGAGAGAGCATTTCTTCCGTATCCAAATTAATTCTTTGACCGTTAATCATTTTTCCAAAAACCTCTTGTAGCATACGATTCAACTCTTTCTCAGGTATAAATTCCTTATAATAATCTCTCATTTTATTAATCGTTTCTTCGACTTCTTTAACGCTAATTCTTTTCCTTAAATCCACTTTTCCTCCATTTAAATTCTCTTCATTATATGGCTCCTGCAAAAAAACATACCAATACTCCCTAGCCTGACTGGTCTCCATTCCGTTTCTATGTGTTTCAACCGAAGTTAATCCTATCCCGTGAGCGATTCTTGCAAACTGAGAATAATATTGCTCCATCTCTATAGACTCTTTTTCTTGTTGCTCTAAAAATCTTTCTTGCTCCTCGTCAGGATCCAAAACCTCCTCCTTTATCAGAGTTTGCTTGTTTTTAGAAAATTTTTCGTTCAAAGCGGCCATTGCGTCCATCGCCTTTTTTTCCGCTTTCAGTATGTCCGCGATTGTCTTTGATTTCTTCAAATCTTTTCCCCATTCCTCATCTATTATCTTTCCTTCTTCATTAAATTCCAGCATTTCTTTTTCAGATAAATCTCCAAAAAAGACTGCCTCTAAATATATATCTATATCGGATTTACCCCACTTTACTTCAAAGCTTTGTTCGTACACTTTTTCATTTATCCCAATTATTGTTTCAGGGCCTGCTTTTCCGTCAATTGTTAATCCTAGTATTTTTTGAAGGCCTTTGATTTTAACTTCGTCGAAATTCATAGCTGAAAAACTTTTGGTAATTTTTTCCCAATCCTCGCTCCTGCGAGAATATGATTTCAAATTTATGATTTTTTCAACTTCATTCTTATTATTAAATAATGGCTCTACGCATTCAAAAATCTCTTTAACATCTTTCCGAGATTCAAAATTTTCAAAATCTTTTTCAATTTCTTCGAAGAGTTTTATGAATTTTTCTTCCTCTTTTTCGTCTATTTCTTCAACTTTTTTTCGCCATTCTTCCTCTGAATACTTGAGTTTTGCATAAATCGGCTTTTTATACTTATCTGAAAGAGGCGAGGCCACTAGTTTTCTATCTATCACTTCTATTTTAGTTTTGACTTTTTCTTCATCGACAATATCCGGAGCTTGATCTTTTTTAGATAGTTTTTTCGCCTTTTGTATTTCAGTTTCTTTAGCTTGCAGGGCTGTATGTAGATTTTCTTTAGTCATTTTTTAATTTTTTGCAATTCTTTGACCGCTAGCCATGTATTGGGCAAGCATTTTTTCATCAGCGGAAGCAAGCGCTTCTTGAAATTCGGGGATTGGGTTTTCGAATCCGGATTGAGCGGATCGGAGATAAATTGCCTGAATTTTGCCGGAAGTTTTATCGATATCGACAACGGCAGCGGAAGGAACGGATTTCAGCATGCCACCAGACAATCCGGAATAATTTGCGCCCATCCCTCCGGGATTTAGATAATTTCCAATTACATGAGTGAAATGAGTGTCTCCGCTCATCAAGTAAAAAGGTTTTCCTTTTTTTTCAAGATTTTTTCTGGCAATTTCTCGGATTCTTTGAAAACTGTTTTTAGACCATTTTACTTGTCTTGAATCGGCATCCGGGAGTCCGGGGCCATATGAATCTTGGAATGGGGGAATGTGATTTATGAGAAAAACGGCGCCACTTGCGGCGGCTGACTTCTTTTCAAAAAATTTAATTTGTTTTTCGGTGATATGTCGATTTCCTTTGTTGAAAACCACAAAAGTGGCGCCTCCAAGAGTGTAGCTATAAGCGCCATCCGCCTTCTCAAAATCATCCAATCTGTCTTTAAACAAATCTGTCATATCGTCCGTAGGGCCACCCTTCCTATTGAGGTCGTGATTTCCCATAGCAATTGCATATGGAGTTTCCCCAAATTTTCTAAATTCCTGTTTTACTTTTGCAACCTTTTGTTGATAATTTCCACCCTTGTCGTAGACATGATCTCCTACTCCCAAAACAAAATCCGCATCCCATTTCGGGACCATCCCTTGCAATTCTTTTAAATAAACTTGATCCGGCATAGAAGTCCCGAGCTTTTTTACTCGTTCTTTCGAATCAGAATCTCCAAAAACGACGATTCTATGAACATTTGCAGGCTTTGGGGGAATATTGTCTACGCGAATAGGCTTTGGCATTTCGGAAATTTCCCCAGCGCCAAGATCATTTTCCAGTTTACGCATTCTATCGGAATATTCTTTCAAATTTTTATCGGTAATTTGTTCATGTGTTTCAGGAGATTGAGAGCTGCTGGACTCGACCTTTGGGTCTATGGCCGGTTCAGTAGCCACGACTGGCTCGGAGACGGTCGGCTCGGACTTGATTGGTTCAGCTTCAGCATCGACCTTTACACTTTGCACTACAGGAGCAGGTTTCGGCGCAGACGCAGCATCGACCTTTACACTTTGCACTACAGGAGAAGACTTCGTCGCAGACGCAGCATCGACACTTGTCGCATTTTCATCACTCTTTCCCCCGATTGTTTCTGCGGGTGTGCTAGCGACAGGATTATCTTCCAGCGAAATGCTTTCCGACAAAGCTTTCCTTTTTTCAACAGCTTCATTTCTGGCAATAGCCAAAGCTTCAAGGGTTTTTGCTTCAGCAAGTTTTTTAGCAGATTCAGCCTCGATTTCTTGCCAACCTTTATCTGCTTTAGCTTTTTCAGCTCGTGCGAAATTCTTTTCAAAATTTTCAGCATCTTCGCTTGAATGAGCTGTTTCACTTCCCCAAGAAACTTCACTTTGAGTTTCGTAAAGTTTTTCTTGCATTGCCCGAATTGTTTCAGGGCCGACTTTTCCGTCCACTTCAACTCCGAGCATTTCTTGAATTTTTCTGATTTTCTCATCATCAAGTCCAAAAAGCTCTAGTCTGGCATTGATTTTTCGCCAGTCTCCACTGCCCCGAGCATAAGATTTTAAGTTGATGATTTTTTGTATTTCATCTTTGTATTTGAAGAAAGGATCAATGGAAATACAAATTTGTTTAACCTCGGGATTTTGTTCAAATTCAGTGAAATCTTTCAACATTTCATCATAAAGTTTTTTAAGTTCTTCTTCGGAATTTATTTCCACATTTTCTATTTTTGTCTGCCAATCCGTAATGATTTTATTTAAAGATTGGAGAATATTTTCTTTTGACTTAGGAGATATATCGGATTCATCAAGAGATTTCTCGATTTGCTCGATTTTTTTTGAGATATCTTCTTCGCTCACGATTTTAGATCCCTCAGGAATTTTTTTATCGATTTTAGCCTGAGATTCTTTTGATTTCGCGGTTTTAACGAGAGCTTCTTTGGTCATTTTTAAATTTGTTTTAAGACGTCATCGGCTTGAGATTGATCGGATTTTTCTTCTTTTGAAATAGCGGTTTTCATCTCGTTTTTATAAAGATTTTCAATTTCTCGTATATACTCGGAATTCAATTTTGATTTTTCTTTTTTCCCGTTTTCTTGAATTTTTTCACTTGAAACTTGTCCTTTTTGCAAAAGTTCAAAAAGCGTTTTTTTATCTTTTTCAGATAGAAATTTAAGTATTCTCGCATATGTTTGTTTTTTCTCAGGAGAAAGTACTTGACTGGATTGTATCAATTTCAAAAATTCATCATTCATGTTTATTTTTTATTAACATTTATTTAAATCCAAATATTTTACCACAAAAAGGCCTTTTTTGAAAGGCCTAAATAATGAAAAAACCTTTCGAGCTACGGGCCAACACCGTCATTCCCGCGGAGGCGGGAATCTATTTACTAATTCTATCAAACAAGGTTTGCCGTTTTTTGACTCGGGTCTTGTGGGCCCCGGTCAAAAAACACCTTAATTTTTGAAAGGCAAAGGAAAACTTTTTGAAAAAGTTTTCCTTAATAAAAAAAAACCCCGCCGAAGCGAGGGGAAAAAATCATAAACAGTTTTATTTTGAAACTGAGATTTTTGTTTTTGTTTTAAATCCAAACCGAAATTTTGGTGTATTTTTCAGTCGCACCACCGACCGCCTGAACTCCCCATTCACGAAGTATATATTAAGGGACTTGGAAAGGGGCAGGACCGCGTTACGCTCGGGCGTAACATCTCCGAAACTCAGAAGTTACTTACTAACTTTGAGAATCATCACCTCAGTAAGGACAGAGAGAGGTACAAGTATTTGTTTTAATATGACTTGTGATGTCCCCTCTCTGTCCCGCCTCTGGCGGGAAGAATATTTGTTTTTGTTTTTTAAGGAACTTTTTTGTTTTTGTTTCTGTTGAAATCATATCAGTATAGCAACCAATCAAAATTTGTCAAAAAACTATAATGGCGCCCAGTAATAAAATATTGTAGAATAATAAAGTTGTTCATCTCTCGGCGCTAAGACAAGCCATCCTCTCTCCCGAAGATTTCCCCTGTTTTTCCGCCTTTTTTTCTCCCCAAATTCCCAGTAATCCATTCTGGCCACTCATATTTCCAAGTATGTAAAAAAGTAAAATTTTCCAATTTTTTTACAATTTTACCTTTTTGAAAAAAGAGTCCATAACCATGAAGAGTAATAGCCGAAGGTAATAAGCCGACAGCTTATGGGCGTGGGCGACTACGACAAAGTCGGACTTTCCGCTTGGGAAAGCCTAAATGGTGGGTCGGGCGGGAATCGAACCCGCGACCATTAGCTTAAAAGGCTACTGCTCTACCGACTGAGCTACCGACCCGCATTTTCAAATAAACGCGATTTAAAAAACCGCCCTCCCATTCTATTTACGCAACCGCTCATATGCAAGGGATTTTTTCTTTTATTCGCTTTTTGTTGAATAAATACTGTGAATCAAGAAAGCCAAAGCCGGCATAGAGAACCATAAATAAGTATAATTCAACATTCCTTTTATCAAATTCGATTGCGCGGACAAATTCCACAAAGCCGAAACAGTAGTCGTCTCAGAACCTCCTCCGACAAAAGAAACTCCGCTTATAAAAACCAAAATCACGCTTATAATCAATCCTGCGCTCATCACCGCATAAAGAATGGAAAGAACCAGTCTTACCAATCCCGATCTGTCATCAATAGTATTCACCTCAAAAGCTCCTCGCACCGCAAACAAAATCACGAGCCCGACAAAAACCAAAACTTTCACAAAAACCATCGCCTCATTATCGGAGCCCACTTCCGCAAAACTCAAAAGCTGTATAAACATCGGCGAGCCCTTAAAAGAAACCCCAAAAAGACTTCCGACCGAATCCGCGGCCAGCGCCGCCACATAAGTTCCCAGAATCACTTTCAAAGTATTGTCGCGCCCAATAATAAAACTGTACGCCACGATGACGACAAAAAATACGAGTACAAACAGATCCCAAGAGAGTTGAATATTCATAGTAAATGAGGACTAAAATATCATCTGCAACTTTAATACATCCTCGAAAATTTTTCAACGAGAAACACAAAATTCGACATAAAAAAATCATTGCCCCGCCCAATCCATCGGCAATTTTCCGCAAAAAACCCCACGCATCGCCCCGCTACCCTCCTACCAAAAAACTCCTCCTTTTTTCACCTCGACTTTCGCCTCTTTTGCAAGTTCTGCATATAGCTCTTTTTCCTTTCCTGAAAGCTTCGAAGGGATTTTTATACGCACCTTTACGAGGTGGTCGCCCTTTCCATCGGTGTTTATTTTTTGGATGCCTTTTTCTTTCAATTTGAAAACTTTTCCGTCTTCGGTTCCCGCCGGAATCGCAATTTTTTCTTTTCCATGAATTGTTTCAATGGCGATTTCAGCTCCCAGAACGGCTTGCACAAGGTGAATTTCCGCTTCACTGTGAATGTCATATCCGTCTCTGACAAAATTTTTGTGAGGAGAAACTTGCAATGTGATGTACAAATCTCCGCTCGGACCGTTTTTTACTCCGCCTTCTCCTTTTCCGCTAAGCCTTATTGTTGAGCCATTATCGACGCCTGCCGGAATGCGAACTTTTACATTTTCTTTTGTGCGAACGCGAGTCGTTCCGTGACACACTCCGCATTTCTTTTCAGGAACTTTTCCTTCTCCGCCACATTCATCACAAGTGCTGGAAGTTGCGATTTGTCCCAAAATCGTATTTCTGACAGAGCGAATTTCTCCGGTTCCGCGACAAGTCGGGCAAGTAATTATACTGCTTCCTTGTTCCACTCCGCTCCCTTTACAATTTTTGCAAACATCGGGTTTTGTGATTTCGAGTTCTTTTTCGCAACCGAAAACCGCTTCTTCAAAAGTAATTTTCACATGAGCTTCAATGTCATTTCCGCGCATCGCTCCGCTTTTTTTTCGACGATTGCCTCTGGATCCGCCCATTCCTCCGTTGAAAAAAGATTCAAAAATGTCCGCAAAATTGCCGGCTCCATCCGAAAATCCCGAAAAATCAAATCCTGCCCCGTTAAATCCACCAAATCCGCCACTCCCTACACCATATCCGCCCGCTCCGCCGGCCGATCCGAAAGTATCATATTGTTGCCGTTTTTTCTTATCGGAAAGCACTTCATAAGCCATATTCATCTCTTTGAATTTTTGTTCGGCATCTTTATCTCCTTGGTGTTTGTCGGGATGCCACTTGAGCGCAAGTTTTCGATAAGCCGCCTTTATTTCGCTGTCCGAAGCGTCTTTATTGACGCCAAGAACTTCATATAAATCTTTCATGGCTCCGATTTTAGCACTCTAAACAGGCGAGTGCAAGATTTGAAAAGGATTGACAAAACGAGAGGATTGCTCTAAATCAACACACCGTTTGTAATATAAAAAATTATGACAAATTTGGAATCGCAAACAAGGCTGGAAGTAGTGCTGGATCTGACGAAAAGTCCGAAAGAATTGATTGCTGAAATAAGGGCAGGAATTTTTAGAGTGACTAACTCATTGGTTTTGACCGCTCAAAAAGGTGAGATAGCTATTAATTCGGCGGATCTGGAAAGAGTTATTGGTTTTGTTAGAAGCAAAATTCCGAATGTAGTATTTTCAAATGATGGGAAAAAAATAACTTTTAGCGAAAGTAGCTATAGGGCAGAAACGGTAAACACTCACTCCGCAGAAGCCCCGGTTACTCCACAGACAAGGCAATTTGAGCCGAATGATGACACGGAGGATTTATACGGGCATCATGGAGAATGGGATTCTTTCAATAGAGAGCTTGCAACCGCCAGAGAAGCGGCTTCAATAGCAAACAGAACTTCAGATCGACGCAATAGAATAAGCGTGAACCAATTCGGATTTTCATACCGAGGAAGAACTATTTCACTTTTGGCAAACGGAGAACGCCAGAGGAGTTCGTCCGAGCTTAGAAATTGGAGAAATATTGTGGACCACAATTTAGGGAATGGAAAAGGGGAATAATCGTTTTAGACTAGGCTGCATATTGTAAATTTACAGATGAGTATGCGGTAATTTCATCAGAGATAAGAATTTAAGAAAAATTTAAGATTTTTTAATAAATGCTTGTTAAAATAAAACTCGAAATTGTTTTGACCAAGATATTACGAAATAGTATTATTAAAAAGTAATACAAAATAATGCTAAATTTTATGTCAAAAAATACTAGGATTTCCGCTTTGTTGCCTCTATCTTTAGTCGAAGAAGTGAGGAAGGTTTCGATTTTGGAAAATAAAACACAAAGTGGAATTATCAAAGATGCACTCGAAAATTGGCTTAAATCAAAGCTCGAGAGGGATACGAAATTGTTATCAAAAATAAATTTTTCAGATCTTCCTTCTGAGGATGAATGGGAAGTTATTCAGTCAAAAATTTAATCTAAGAAAATGAAAATAGCACAAGGAGACATTTATCTGGCAAATCTAAATCCTACGAAAGGGCATGAAAAAGCAGGCATGAGGCCGGTTTTAATCATGCAAAATGACATTTTAAACAAGAATCTGAATACGGTGATAATAGCTCCATTGACTTCAAATTTAACTGCGAAAGGATTTCTAACTACATGGTTTTTATCTAAAAAAACTTCAAATTTAAAAAATGATTCGATAATTCTTCTTTTTCAAATCAGAACTATTGATAAGTTGAGACTAGAAAAAAAAGTCTCTACGCTGAGTAGAATCGAGTTTTCGAAAATAAAAAATCAGATGAAGTTTGTGTTTTAGGGACTTGCTATTTGATCTAGCCTTTTTCACAAAAGGAAATTTCCAGCTTTAGACTTAGGGCCTTGGCGACTTTTTCCAATAGTTTTATACTTGGATTGTAATTTCCTGATTCAAGGCGGGATATGGCGGACTGTTTTGTCCCAATTTTTTTTGCAAGAGCGCTTTGACTCAGCCCGTTTTCAATTCTTTTTTTGATTATGGATTCCGCAATGGCAAATTCAGGCGCAAGATTTTCATATTCTTTACGGATCTTTTTATTTTGGAGTAGCCTATTTTTAAAAGTTGAATAATTTTTCATACGGAACAAGTATAACAGATATGTTATATATTATCAATGGAATTAAATCTTTTTATAAAAAATAAGTTAAAGAGAAAAAGGCTTCTAATAAACAAAAAACGCTGATGAAGTTTGGTAGCCTCAAGGGGAATCGAACCCCTATTTGATCCGTGAGAGGGATCTGTCCTAACCGTTAGACGATGAGGCCTAAATTGTCATCCGTGCGCCAATTCTATATAAGGACGAAGGCGGAATCAACGGAATTTCACGAATATCTTTTTTATCTTCTGCAAAAGTTTTTTAAAAAATTTCCCAAGGCCATTCATTCGCAAGTATTTGACCGCGCCCCGCATTTTTCCAACTATCGCCGAAAATCCGAATTTTGAGCCAAGATTTACGATTATTCCTCTGTCCGGAGCGGGTCTCGGATTTTCCAACCATTTGAGTAAAGGTTTGAGCAAAAACTCATAATTGCACTTTTCGGAAATGTATTTTCGCCCGTTTTCGCCGAATTCTTTCAATTTGTAGCCGTGGCGATCTCGCCAATCGAGATAAAAATGAGCGATTGTCTCGGTGAGGATTTCGTGTTTGCCGTTTTTCACGGCGATTCCGCAGTCGTTTTTCGCGACTTCATAGGAAATCTCGCTTCCGAGAGTGGTGAGAACGGGGAGTCCGAATTTCATCATTTCGTTAATGCGATTTCTGGCTCCGGTATAGGTTTCTGTGCATTTTCGGTCGATATTCAGTCCCAAATTTGCTCGAGCGTATACATGTGGAATGTCTTTTGTATCGACCCATCCTAGAAATACAAATCTGTCTTTGAATTCAGATTCGTCCACCATTTTTTTGAATTTTGAAAAAGTGCTGCCGTCGAGTCCCTTGATTTGGCCTCCTGTTGAGACGAAATAAAGATTTTTGCAAGTTTCCATGGCGTCGGAAACGCTCTTATATAAGGTGTTTTCGTCCACCCAAGTGTTGTATCCGCCCATCCACAAGAGCACAAACGCATCTTCCGGCACAGGGATAATTCGCCGCGGCGAATCATTCCCGTCCGCCTCAGGCGGATCATTCCCGCGAAGGCGGGAATCTACGCCATCCGTGCGCTCAAATCCCATAGATTCCGCATCAAGTGCGGAATGACAGTTCTCCCCCTCAAATTCCTCTGTCCCATTTGGAATCGAATATGTAAATTTATACCCAAAAGTCTCATTACAAAGCCGCCCCATCATCGCCAGTTCGCCCAAAACCGCAAATTTCTGCGGCTCCGACACGCACGAAATCTTGTCCGCTCGTCGCAAAACCGCCTCCTCCATCTCAAAATAGTGCGAAAGAAAATCATTCGTCCCCATTTTATACGCTTGCGCCTGAGCTTCCGCCATAATCCAGCCGTTCAGATCCGCCCACATCGGAGCGACACTTTTCAAAGAAGCCGCCACGTAAGCCGAAAAAGTATTCACCGCCACTATCGCGTCCGGTATAAATTCATCATGAACTCGCTGAATCGCGCCAAAAAGGTCCGGATCATTTTTTGAAATGGAGAAATGCCTGTAATTCTCGCCATAATTCAAGTCTTTTTGCCCGGGCTCTTCGTCATAACATTCCGGCAAAGCTATCGTCACGAGACAAATCTTGAATTTTGGCCTTGTCTTAGACGAAAAAGCGTTTTCCGCCTTATCAATCACCGTCCCGCCTTCTTGAGTCAAAGGTTTCAGGAATTGGTAAGTGCGAAGTCCCACAGCTGGCCGCGATTTTGTGTTTTCCGTGGGCAATGGCGAATTGCCAATGAGAAGTATTCGTTTCATGTTTCAACAATATAACAATCGAATCGAAAAACACAAACGATTTTAATTTTGTAAATACTAAAATGGGCAAAATCCCAAAACGCATTTCCCCAAAAAAGTCAAACGAGTGCCCACCAAATTTACGCCAAAAAGTTCGCATAAAATCCAAGATCAAAACAAAAACCGTGGCAAAACCCAATCCTGTAGCGCAAAAATCCACACCCCTCCATTCCCAAAAAAGTTCGCATAAAATCCACGCCTATTCACCCACAAAACCCGCATACCCGAAATTTCAAAACAAACCCCAACAAGTCAAGAAATCCTCACTCCACTGAGACTCAACATATTTCCCCGTTTTGTCATCCCCTTTTTTGAAACAAAACCGCCCGCGAATAGTTTATTATATCGAATGCCAACACGAGTTCAAAGCGCATAAAATAGAGCAAAAGACAGAGTCGATGGCGTGCGGAGGAGATCGATCTTAGCTAGTCAAAGCGGGGGAAACAAAGGCTTTGAGGCATAAAATCGATTGACCACCACTTAGCACTTTGATAAATTACTCGCGATAGAAAGACGAATTTCAGGGCCAAAACGCCAGTACTCATCAGCGTTTCTTTAAAAAATACATACGGCTTACTTTATATATACTTCGCTACCATTACCGCCTAGTCAAAATACTTCAGGGGGGAACGGCAATGAGTAGTCGAAATTGATTGGATCTTTGAAAACTAGGTGAAAAAAGAGCAGGCTCTCGTGTGAAATAATCACGTGGGCACAAGAACTGTCATTACCGGTTCCTCTGTCATTCCCGCGAAGGCGGGAATCTATCGATCTATCGGAATGACTATATTATAGAGAAAATAATTTGCTTTCGCCGGGGAAGGGTCAAATCTCCTTGAGTGAAAGCTTTATATATATACAAAAACAAACAACCTATTATCTATTTCTACTTTTTATTAAATATCTTTTAACCACAAAGACTATGCGAAACTTTCGCAAAATGATTGCGGCCTTCTCAATGGTTGCGATCCTTTCTACTCTCGTGGTGTCCACAGCGTTTGCTGGATCTTTCACAGACGTTCCGGAGACTTCCGGATACTACACTGCTGTTGAAGCTCTAGCTGCTGACGGAGTTTTGGACACTAAATCAGGACTTTTCAATGGAACAGGTTCATTGAAAAGAGCTCAAGGGGCTAAAATGGCGGTATTGGCTACTGGAATGGTAGAAGCTGATTTCGAAAATCCAGTTGTTGCTTCATTCAAGGATGTAGTAAAGCCATACTGGGGATACGAACCAGTTGAGACAGCTGTTTCATTGGGGATTGTCAGCGGATACTCCGATCTAAGCGGAAAGCTTACAGGGTATTTCGGACCTGACGACACTTTGACAAAGGCTCATTACACAAAGATGCTTGTAGTAGCTTTGGGTCTTCCTTTGGAAAATCCAGCTGTTGGTTCATTTTCAGACGTAGTAAAAGGAAACTGGGCTTACACATATGTTGAGACAGCTGTAGCTCACGGACTTGTTTCTGGAGCAACTACAACATTGTTCGGAGGATCAACTCCTTTGACAAGATTCGCTGCTGCAGACATGACTTACAAAGCAATGAACGTTACTCCTGCAGATGAAGACGAAGAAGAGGAAGAAGATGGAGAATTAGAAGGCGGATCAGGTGAAGTTGAAGAATACAAACTTCTTTCTTCTCCAGCTAACCTAAGAAAAGTTGGTGAAGGAGAAGAAGATGTTAAGGTTATGGGTTTCTCTGTTGAAGCAGATGAAAACTCAGATCTTAAAATTCAATCTCTTAAGCTAGATTTTGACAAAGGAGCTGTTGGAAACAGAGATTTCCACAGATATGCTACGGAAGTAGCTGTATGGTATGACGATGAAGAAGTAGCAAGAATGGATGCTGATGAATTTAACAAAGATAATGCTTATGCAAAAACAGTATCTTTAGATGGAGTTATTGTTAGATCAGAAGAAATCGGAAAGTTATATGTTACTGTATCTGCCGTAAGTAATTTAGATTCATTAGATGTTACTGATACATGGGATTTAGATGTGACTTCTGTAAGATGGATGGACGGAGATGGAGCTATTATTTCTGAAGATCCGTTATTGGCAGCAAGAACATTCTCATTTGAAAGCTTTGTTACTGCAAATAATGTAGAATTAAAAGCAGCATCATCTACTGGAACTCCAAAATCTCAAATCGTTGCTGTAAATTCTACAAAAGAAACTACAGGCGTAGTTCTTATGGAGGGAACGTTTAAAGCTATTGGTTCAGATGTAACAATTGATGCAGTTCCTTTCACGGTTTATTCATCAACTGACGACATCGATGATGTAGTAAGTGTATTTACTCTATTAATGGATGGAGAAGAGGTTGAGACAAAACAACCTTCAGATGGAACTGACGATAATCTTGACACTACAGTTACAGTTGTTGAAGTAGCTGATTGTGCTGGGCTTTATTGTACAATGACTTTTGACGATTTGGATTATTTGGTAGAAGCTGGAGACACAGTTACTTACCAAGTTGTCGTAGATGTAAATGAATTAGATGGAGTTACTTTCACAGAGGGAAATGGATTAACAGTTAAATTAACATCTGCAGGAATGGATGCTGTTGATGCTCAAGATTCAACAGGAGAAGATTTAACAGCTACAGAATTAACAGGATCTTCTACTGGAAAAACTCAATACTTCTTTGAAAATTATGTTGATGTAGAATTAGTTGGCACTCCTACAAATACTCCAGTTGTTGATAATGCAGATGTTTCTACTGTTACAATGAAAGTAAAGGTTACTGCAGTAGGGGATGACGTCTTCTTAAATGCATTTGACACTACAAATGTGAGTGGAACAGCTTATCCAGCGTTTGTATTAGGTCTTCTTGCCGGAAGTGGAAATGAAACTATGGCTGATCCAGTGTTTACATTGTCAGGAGATTATTCTTCAGAGAATGACGGAACTGACGATTACTATGCGCTAAGAGAAGGTGATTCTATGACCTTTACAATCACAACGACAATTACTCAAGCAGGAGGAGAAACATCTACAGTAGGTGTTGAAATGACTGATATCTACTTTGGAACTGATGACACAGACGAAGACACTAGAGCAGAATTTAATATTGATTGGAATGATATTCTAGATCAATTTGAGTCTCCTCTTGTAACATTGGTTGGATAATTAGTTTCTCGATAGCAAATAATCGAATTGTTTAAGACAACATAAAAGTCTAATCAAAAACCGCCCCCTAACCGGGGCGGTTTTTTTGTGCCCGGATTTTTTCAGAAAAATTTTAAGATTATTTCATAATTTTTTAATGTTTTGTTGATATAACAAATCTACCACTGGGGGGACGAATGGGACTGAAGCGGTCTTGCTGATAGGTTCGTCACCCAATCAGCTGGGGTTCGACTCCCCACAGTTCCACCACAGTGGCACAAAAAAACCACCTTCCTTAATTGGATAGTGGTTTTTTAATTTGAAGTCGCTCACTGATAGGTTCGTCACAACAATTATATTACAAAGCTCTCTCCTTCGCAACTTTTTATAATAATTTGCTCAATCACCGGCGATCAATGTAAGATTATCACAGTCATAAAGTCATCCAAGATAAAGAAATATCTTTAAACACACGAGTATGCCAAAAATAAATTATGATGCAGATGTTAAAATTCTAAGCGTAAGACTTAGTAAAAACAAAATTGTCGACAGCGACATGAAAGATAACTGCGTAATAGATTACGATAAGGACGGAAATATCGTAAACATAGACTTGATGGGCGTTAATCTCGAAAACCTCCTGAAAGCGTCAAGTTAAAGCATTCTGTCATTCCCGCGCGTCAGCCCGTTACTTCCCCCCACCTCCGGAGGGCCTTTGGAGCGAAGGCGGGAATCTATGTCATTCGGGTGTCATTTACGCGCAGGCGGGAATCTATGCCATTTGTAAAACCTACCACCATAGATCCTTGCCTCCGCAGGGATGACAGCCCCCACGCCCACTTCCATACAGCCCCAACCCCCTTTCCACACACCCCAACCCCCTTTCCCAAGCCAAAATTCTTCATTCTCAAATTTCAGAAAAATTTTAAGATTATTTAATAATTTTTTAATGTTTGCTTGATAACATAAATTCACAAGTTGATTATCATATCATCTTGACGGTGAGTATTTGCTCACCTATAATCAAAATGTTTACAATTAACTATTACAATATGACTGATCTCGAATTAACAATTTTTGAAGACTACAATATTCGTCGCCAATATGACGGCAAAAAAGAAAAATGGTATTTTTCGGTTGTTGATATTATTCAAGTTTTGATTCAGCAAAAGGATTATCAAGTTGCTAGAAACTACTGGAAAGTTTTAAAAAATCGCTTAAATAAGGAAGGAAGTCAAATGGTTACAAAATGTAACCGTTTGAAATTGGTTGCAGAAGACGGAAAAATGAGAATCACTGATGTAGCCGACACAGAAACACTCCTCCGCCTTATTCAATCAGTTCCAAGTCCTAAGGCGGAACCAATAAAGCTTTGGCTCGCTAAAGTAGGATATGAGAGAATGCAGGAAGTTGTAGATCCGGAAAAATCACTCAATAGAGCTAGGGAGAATTGGAAAAAACACGGAAGAGATGAAAAATGGATTCAACAAAGAATGTTTGGCCAAGAAACCCGTAATAAACTCACCGATTATTGGAGTAATCACGACATAAAGGAAGGAAAAGAATTTGCAATCC
>JAQVVS010000035.1 GCA_028698865.1 Candidatus Altimarinota bacterium
AAAATCTCGAAGGCGTAGAAACGGTCATCTACACAACAAAAATGCAAGCCCTCGAACAACTCCAAAAAACTCATCCAAATCTTTCCACATCATTCGAAAAATACAATTTGGGAAATCCACTCCCATCCAGTTTCAGCATCACCACAACCGACCCGAAATATCACGATTCCATAATCAAATTCCTAAGCCAACAACAATACAGCTCAGTACTCTCAAATGTATCATCTTCCAGCGACACAAACATAATCCAATCCGTCTCAAAAAATCTAAAAAAAGTTTCAGACTTTACTCACCAAGTTATTTTTTGGTTGATAATGACATTCGTCATAGGCGGCTCCTTGATAATCCTAAACGCCCTCCAAATCACGATTTTCATGAGAAGAAAAGAAATTTCCGTAATGAAATTAGTAGGCGCATCACATTGGTTCGTGAGACTTCCATTCATAATAGAAGCGATTTTTTACGGAATTTTATCAGTGGCGCTAAGCTTTTTTATGTTGCTAATTCTTTCCGAAAATCTACACATGGAACTCCCAAACATTTTTAAATATCTTTTCGCAGAATTGATAATCACTATTTTACTTAGCATAGGAAGCAGTCTGATAGCGGTTCACGAACACTTAATCACGAAAGATCTTTAATCCAAAATGAGAAGATTTTCAGCAAAATGCATTATTCTCGGACACAAAGATTTATCCGAAAATGATAAATTCGTGTTTTTGTATAACGAAGAAATGGGGAAAATAAAAGCCGTGGCAAAAGGGGCAAGAAAAATCACAAGCAAATTTACGGGCCATTTGGAAACGCTGAATATCTGCACAGCAGAATTTTACATCAGCCCAAGAAATATTCTCATCACAGAAATTTCGACCGACGAAAACTTTAGAAACGTAAGGGAAAATTTGGAAACTTTGAGCGGCGCTCTACAAATCGCAGAAATCACTGACAAACTTCTTTACGAAAATCAAAAACTAGAAAACCTAATAAAACTGATACAAAAAACCATTTCTCATCTTTCAAAAACAAAAAAACCGCTCCTCATTTCAATGGCATACATGATAAAACTTCTCGATAAAATAGGTATAATTCCGGATTTTAAAGCAATCGAAAACGAATTTAATCTCGAACAAAAATATCGCAAATTTTTCGAATACCTAAAAACAAAAACCCTTACCGAAATAGAAAAAATCCATCTCACAAAAGAAGAAACCTCCAACATCAAAAACTTCCTAAATAGAATTATCGAAGAAGAAACCGGAAAAACATTCAAATCTTTTTTGATTTAATTTTCCAAAACAACACTCATCGCCTCTTCAACCTTTTCAAGCTTTCGAAGCAAAACTCGAAGCATATCCGGCGTAGACAATTCCACAACTAAATGCAAATTACGAACTCCATGAGAGCTTAAAGCCAGTTTTATATCCACAATATTCATCCCCAAAGAGGCCACAGCAAAAGACGCATCCCGAATCAATCCGACTCTCGGATTCAAAGTGGAAATCTTTATTTTTACAACATTTCCAATGCCCTTCCTCTTTCCTTCCGCACCTTTCCATTCAGCAAAAATAATCCTCTCCTTATCGAGATTTTTCAGAAAAACACATTTCCCACTATGAATCGTTATTTTATTTCCTCTCGTCACATATCCGACAATATCATCTCTTTGCGAAGGATTGCAACAAGCTCCCAGCTTAATAGGCAGGCCTTTTTCACCACCAACCAAGACTTGAGAAGCCAACTCTTCCTTATCAATAAACACAACATTTTTAGATTTTTTTTCTTTAAACATCCCAGCGTCCCCTCTCCTTTTCAAAATTTCCTCAATAGGATAAACGGATTTCACCACATTGCTAGCAGCCTTATTGCCTCTCCCGACTTCCTCCACCAAACTTGCTCTTTGCTCCACAGTCAAATCTCTCCCCTCAAATTTCTTTAAAATCGAATAATTTTGATCGAGAGAAGGAAGCCCCAGCCGCTCAAGTTGCTTATTTAAAAGCAATCTTCCCTCTTTTACATTATTTTCACGATCCAAACTATTGAACCAATTCCTTATTTTATTTTTAGCGAAAGTAGTCTTGACCATTGAAGCCCATTGCAATTTAGGCCATGAATCTTTTTTTGTGATAATTTCAACAACATCTCCATTTTTAAGATCATAATCAAGCGGAACCACACTCCCATTCACCTTTGCCATTATGCAATGATTGCCAACATCCGTATGAATCGCATAAGCAAAATCCAAAGGAATCGCTTCAGCGGGAAGATCTTTGATTTCACCCCTCGGAGTAAGTACAAAAATTCTATCTTTAAAAATATCAACTTCAACAGTCTTCATGGCATCAGTATCCATTTCAAAATCCTCATGAACTTTTTCAAGCCCTTTCAGCCACTCGATTTGATATTTCAAAGCCTCATCATTAAATTCTCTTTTACCCCTTTTATGTTTATAAATCCAATGTGAAGCAACTCCATACTCAGCATGCCTATGCATTTCTTGAGAACGAATTTGCACTTCAACAGGCTTAGTCGGATCCTCCATCACAAGCCCCAAAAGAACCGTATGCAAACTCCTGTATCCATTTGGTTTAGGCACAGCAACATAATCTTTAAATCTCTTAGTCACAGGCTTCCAATTACTGTGAACCATTCCCAACAAATTGTACAAATGATCCGTTTTTTCATTTCCAAGATCATCAAATTCCGAAGGCAAAATAATTCTCATTGCAAAAACATCATACAAATCATCTATAGAATTTAAATTTTTTTCCTTTAATTTTTTATAAATGCTGTAAATACTTTTGAGCCTCCCAACAATTTCAGCATTCTTAAATCCGCAATAAGAAACAAATCTCAAAAGGTCTTCTCTGATAATTGCCACCGCCACCTTCCTCATTTTCCCAAGTTTTTCAACCTGAGAACTTATTTTTTTATAAGCATCAGGATCCATATACATAAAAGCCATGTCCTCCAAATCTATCTTCATTCTGTAAATTCCCAATCTCGAAGCCAATGGCACATAAACATCAAAAGTTTCTCTAGCCAAAAAAAGCGCATCCCCTTCATCCTCCAAATCTTTCAAATGAGCCATGTCATAAAGTCTGATGGCAAGTTTCAACAAAACGACTCGTATGTCCTTCGCCATAGTCAAAAACATTTTCCTCAGAGCTTCCAGCTGAGTGGATTTATCATTTTCACGATAATTCAACTCACGAAGCTTACTCACTCCACCAAGAAAATTCGCAACCTCCTGCCCAAATTCACTTACAACCTCCTCATCAGAAATTTTTCCTTCCTCATACAGGGGATCCAAAATCGCAGAAATAATTGTCTGCTCATCCGCCCTCATCGGCACCAAAGAATATACAACTCCCAAAGATTTGAAATATTTTTTCTCATCATACAAATCTTCTCTTTTTATAAATTCAAAAGCCTTCTCGATTTTATCGGAATCGATTCCCTTATTATAACTCCGGATTTTCTCCAAAATTTCTTGAATCATTCCAAAAAAACCCTTTACAATAACACCTTGATTATAAGCCTTGAAGGCCTATTCTCCAAGCTTAATAATGGTTTTTATATCAGAGTCCGGAACATAAAAAATCCTTACTCCCTTGATCAAAGCTTCGGCATTCACAGAAATATCACTGTATCTCGCCTTCAACGTATTGACATAAGTCGCCAAAAGCTCTCGCAAAACTTTATAAGAATTGTAATTCGCTCTCAGCTCTACGACATCTTGAGACATCTTTACAAATATCTCCAGATTTTCATAAGCCGCCTCTCCGTAATAAGCGTACAAAGTATCAAAAAATGCCTGCTCATAAGCCTCTTTTGCTTGAAGAACAGGAGCGTATTGTTGATCAAACATAGCCAATTGCGCCTCCACATCATAATAAGCGTTCGTAGCTTTATCCAACAAATAAACATATTCATTCATATGCTCCTGCAAAGCGGCCCTTCTATCAACCGCCATATCCAAAAGAGCATAAACATCCGTTGCATATATATTTTGCAAATTTCTCAAAAGCGCGACATATTCCACAAATTTATTTTTATTTTCATCCAATATCAAACCAAAAACATTAGCAGATCGAACCCCAGCGTCGGAGCCCCAAGAAGTCATCGGAACAGCAGAAATAGGCTTTGCGGCTTCATTAAATTGCAAACCAAAAATATAAGCCGAAACCACTCCAAAAGCAGAATCAGAAAAATATTCAGGATTAACAGATGGCTGAGCGACTTCTTTTTCGGAAACTTGCTCTCTACCACTATCCACCTGAACTTCCACCTTCACTCCCGTAAATTTATTTGCAATCATTCCATACCAACCATAGACATATCCCAAAATAACAAAAACCGCCACCACAACAAAAATTCCAGTTTTCACCAAAGTTCCAGTGGTAATTCCCGCTTGCTCCAAAATATCAACGACTTGAGATCTAAATTCAGCTATAGGATCATCTTTTTCGCGCTCATTTTGGCCGTTTTCATAAGGATTTTTCACCTCTTTCACAACCACGGAAGACTCTTTCGAAGGCGCAGAATGAATAACCTCCTTGGGTTGATGAATTTTTGAATCTTTATTGGTATCGAGATGTTCTTTTACCGGCGCCTCTATAACTTCCACAGGTTCGGGGGATTTCGCTGGTTCTTGCCACTGAGGTTTCACAGGTTCGACAGGCTTCGCGGGTTCGACAGGCTGAACAGGCTCGGCAGGCTTTACCGATTCTTTAGGCTTTTCGGAATAAGAAGCCTTTGCGGATTCAAACGGATTTATGGCAACAGGCGCAGGCTTCACAGGTTCGACAGGTTTCACAGGTTCTTGCCACTGAGGTTTCACAGGTTCGACAGGTTTCGCGGGTTCTTGCCACTGAGGCTTCGCAGGTTCGACAGGCTTCGCAGGCTCGACAGTCTGAACAGGCTCGACAGGCTTCACAGATTCTTTAGGCTTTTCGGAATAAGAAGCCTTTGCGGATTCAAACGGATTTATGGCAACAGGCGCAGGCTTCACAGGTTCGACAGGTTTCACAGGTTCTTGCCACTGAGGTTTCACAGGTTCGACAGGCTGAACAGGCTCTTGCCACTGAGGTTTCACAACCTCCGCAGTCTTTACAACCTCCGCAGGCTTCACAACTTCCGCATATTTCGCAGACTCTTGATGTTTTTCCATTTCCACATGTTTCACAACCTCTTTCTGCTTATCCGGCGCAGAAGAAAAAACTTTTTTTTGTTCAACTTTTTGAGGAACAACGCTTTTTCTCCTTCGAGGCCTCCTCCGCCTTCCGCTTTTTACAGGAACAGAAGCCGTTTTTTCAGGATCATCCACCTTACCAACTACACGAGGCTTAGGACGTTTGGAAGACTTAGCCAGGTCAGAAGAGTTCGAACTTTCAGGCTTTTTCAAATTTTCTAACTTCTTTTTATCTACAACAGGCTCAAAAGGATTTATCGGAACCACCTTTGAAGGCTTTTTTCCCTCATCATCTTTTTTAGGATTCACAAATCCCCCGGCAGAAGCGTCACCTTTAGACTGAAATGGATTCACGGGATTTCCGTTTTGATCGGGCATTTAAATATAATTACATCAGTATATTATAGCACAAAAACACCCTAATTCCAAAGGACTTAACCCCAAACCCCGACAAAATCCAAATCTTTTAGTAAAATCTATAAGCGCTCCCGACCAAAATATTCCCCAAAATCGAGCTCACTATTATAGAAATGAAAAAAGCCGCAACAATTGTATAGATGGCCTTTTCCTTATTCAATTTATGATGCTCCATCAAAACATTATACATCACATACAAAAGATAAAGTCCTCCCGCTAATCCAACCAAATTAAACAAAGAGTAAGCATCGACTCCCAGCCCAATAAGCCCCATAAAAAAAGGCAAGACACTCACCCACAAAACAACAGAAGCATAAGCCATAATTCTAAAAAATCCGATATGATCCTTTTGTCCGTGAAAAACTTTTTCGGCCACCAAGCTCACCAAAAAAATAGTAGCCGCAAAAGAAAGAGCAGGAATCATTATGGGCCAAAGCAAATATTTCGAAAAAATTCCTCCAAATCCGGACGGAAAAATCAATGCGGCCAAAATTACATTCAAAATCCCAGGAACCAACAAAAACCCAACTCCAAAAAGAGTTGAATCTTTTTTCCCTGCAACTTGAGCCATCTTAGCCTTGTTAAGCTTCAAAATTTCAATGGCGTCTTTAAACTGATGAACCAAATCCATGATTGAAAAGGTTAAATTTTAATAAACATTTTGAGTGAGCAATAATTCAACTCCTTCATAAAAAGAGTTAAGGAAAGAAGATTCATCGTCACATCCATAAAAAGATTTTGAAACATCGTCCTCACCTTTATAAGAAACCGTAATAAAATATTCAAACCCTCCGAGACACGGCAACTCCATCTCTTCTAGATTTTCACCAACAATCCTACCGACTTCAAGAAATTTATCAAAATATTCTCCGCCAACAACACCTTCCCCCTCAAAAAAATCCAATGAATTCTTCTCCGCTTTAAAAGGCTTATCAACCAAATAAGTCAAAGAAAGTGTCCGAGTAGCATAATCGGGACTAAAAACAATAACGCTTTCTTCATAATACTCTGGAGAAACAGGACCACTCTTGTAAGACATTTCCATCTTTTCAATGTTTTTACCAGTATCCCAAGGCCACGAAAACGCCTGCACAAAAACAAGCGCAACCGCCATCAAAAACATCAATCCAGCCGCATATAAAGCATATTTTCTTCTCATACAAACTATCTAAAAATTTATAATTAAAACTACAAAACAATTTTAGCACAAATTAAAAAAAAATCAGAAGCACGACCAAAAAGGTGTAGACAAACCCTGCGGTTAATTTGTAATTATTTCTTCTCCCCTTCTGCAGGAGTGGCCCCTTCAACTGGAGCAGCAGCACCTTCAGCAACGACTGGAGCTTCCTCTTTTTCTTCACGCGGAGGAACAACCGTAGCAACCAATTCGTCTTCTGGAGTAAGAACTGTGATTCCTTGAGGAATTGTCAAATCCTTAACGCGAATAATGGCATTAAAGTCAACCAAAGGCTCAATGCTAACCTCAATTTCATGCACCAAATCTTTAGGCAAACATTTAACCTTAAGAGCATCCACGTTTGAAGTCAAAGTACCACTGTCATTCTTTACCGCAAGAGAAGTCCCTACAAATTTCAAAGGAACTTCAGTCTGAATTTCCTCATCCATTCTCACATTTATAAAATCGACATGAACAATCATATCCGTCACGGGATTCAATTGAACGGAGCTCGCCAAAACATTAAAAGTCTTCCCGTCTTCCGTTTTCAATTCAATAATCGTATTGCTTCCAGCTTGCTTGTAAGCCTTTCTAAAAGCTTGATAATTCATTTGAAATTCCATATTTTCAATTCCTTTCCCATAAAAAATAGCGGGAATAAGATCTTTAGCCAATAAATCCTTGGCCTTTATGCTCTTGTCGCGAGCCTGTACTTCCAATGTAAGTTTATCCATATAAAAATGCCGTTCAATAATAATTAGCGGGCGCATTCTAGCCAAAAAGCCACCCCGACGCAATAGGATTTTACAACTTTTCAAAAAAGTGCACGATTTGCTCCACCCACCCTTGAACTATCTATCTCCATATAGTAAAATCCACTAGCAAAACTTAACCAAAAAAACAATGTTTGACAAAGCAAAAAACCTTTACAAGATGCAGAAACAAGCACGTGAGATAAAAAGTCAGCTCAAAAAAACTCATATTGAAGCGGAAGAAAACGGGATCACGGTTGTGATAACGGGAGAACAAGAAGTCGTAGAAGTAAAAATCGCCGACGAAGCTTTGCAAGACAAGAAAAAACTCGAGAAATCCCTTGAAAATTGCTTTAACAAAGGAGTCAAAAAGTCTCAACAAATCGGAGCAGAACTCATGAAAGATCTCATGGGAGAAGGCGGATTTCCAGGACTTGGCGGCCAATAAAAATATGTACAATCACCCATTCCCCCTAAAAAAGCGCAGTAATTTCAGCAAATCAAAAGCGATTTTTGTACTTGCGGGAATATTTTTGGGGATTTTTATATTTTCGTATATCGGATATAAAAACGATGTAAACAAAGCAATCGATCCGAGCGATGAAACAGCCTCTTCATTTATTGTAAAGAAAGGCGAATCCATAAAAACCATCGGCAAAAATCTGGAAGAAAAAGGCTTAATAAAAGATTCTTTTTCTTTTTATTTGTATGTAAAAATGAATGATTTTGACAAAAAAATTCTCGCGGGGCGCTTTTTGCTAAGCAAATCAATGCCTCTCAATAAAATCGTTGAAGATTTTACCGACATGAAAAAAGCGGAATTTTTGGTGACGATACAGGAAGGTTTGCGCATAGTAGATATAGATAAAAAATTGGTGGAATTGGAATTGTTGCAGGAAGGAGAATTCATACATGCCGCAAAAAATTTCAACGGATGGGAATATTATCCGTTTTTGGATAAAAAAATCCTTTCAAAGCTGGAATTTCCAGTGGAAGGATACATTTATCCAGACACTTATTTCATCGATCCTTCAGCTTTCAAACCGCACACTTTGATTTATCTGGCTTTGGATAATTTTGAAAAAAAGACCGCAAATCTTATTCCACAAATAAAAAATCATACTGTTCATGAAATAATCACAATGGCTTCCATTATAGAAACGGAAGTTTTCGGGGGAAAAGACAGAAAACTCGTTTCGGGA